>CABSIA010000070.1 GCA_902477645.1 uncultured Prevotella sp.
TTCCTCGCCGCATCACCGGTACTTCTCTCAAGTATCAGCGCCGCGTGGCCCAGGCTGTTAAGCGTGCCCGCCAGATTGCACTGCTTCCTTTCGTAACCGATTTGATGAAATAATTTAAGGAGGATACATAATGGAAATAATACTGAAAGAAGATATCATCGGTCTTGGCTACAAGAACGATATTGTGAATGTTAAGAACGGCTATGGCCGCAACTATCTTATTCCGCAGGGCAAAGGCGTTATCGCTTCTCCTTCAGCAAAGAAGGTTCTTGCTGAGAACCTGAGACAGCAGGCTGCCAAGCTCGCCGCTCAGAAGGCTGAGGCAGAGAAGAAGGCCGTTGCTTTCGAGGGTCTTGAGCTTGTAATCACAGCTAAGGTTAGCGCAACAGGCGTACTCTACGGTTCTGTTAACGCCGCTAAAGTTGCTGAGGAACTTGCAAAGAAGGGCATCGAGGTTGACCGTAAGATTATCACTATGCGTGATGCCAAGAAGGTTGGCGACTACGAGGCTACTGTTCACTTCCACAAGGAGGTCGAGGTTAAGGTTCCTGTAAAGGTTGTTGCAGAGGACGACGCTCCCGCTGCAGCTCCAGTTGAGACTGCCGAGGCTCCTGTTGCAGAAGCTCCTGTAGTGGAGGCTACTGAGGAAGAGGCACCATCAGCAGAATAATACTGTAAAGCATCTATCCATAACCCCGATTCATTCCCATGGAGTGTCTCGGGGTTTTATGGTCTTTATAAATTAAGTTTTTTATTACAACTATAATCACATATTTTTCTACACTATGAAAGCATTTGTTTTCCCCGGACAGGGTTCACAGTTTGTAGGCATGGGCAAAGAGCTCTACGAGAACAACGCAACGGCAAAGGCTCTTTTCGACAAGGCCGACGAGATACTTGGTTTTAAGATTACTGAAATAATGTTTGCCGGAACCGACGAGCAGCTTAAGCAGACCAACGTTACCCAACCAGCCGTATTCCTGCACAGCGTAATTACGGCATTGTGCCTTGGTGACGGTTTCAATCCAGATATGGTTGCAGGACACTCTTTGGGTGAGTTCTCTGCACTTGTTGCCGCCGGCGCAATCAGTTTCGAAGACGGAGTGAGGCTTGTTGCCGCACGTGCCAACGCCATGCAGAAAGCTTGTGAGGCCAATCCCGGACTCATGGCTGCCATCATTGGCCTTCCTGACGAGAAAGTAGAGGAGATTTGCAGCCATATTTCTGCCGAAGGCGATATTGTTGTCGCAGCCAACTACAACTGTCCCGGCCAGCTCGTAATCTCAGGTACTGTTGATGCCGTCAACAAGGCTTGCGAGGCTCTTAAGGCAGCAGGTGCGAAGCGTGCCCTGCCTCTGAAGGTGGGCGGAGCATTCCACTCTCCACTCATGCAGCCTGCCAAGGAAGAGCTGCAGGCAGCTATCGAGAAGACATCTTTCTCTACTCCTAAGTTCCCTGTTTATCAGAATGTTGACGGAAAGCCACATACCGATGCTGAGGAAATTAAGGCAAACCTCATCGCACAGCTTACAAGCTCTGTACGCTGGACATCAAGTGTTCAGAACATGATTGCCGACGGTGCCAACGAGTTTACAGAGTGTGGTCCAGGCAAAGCCCTTCAGGGAATGATCGGACGCATTGGCAAGGATCTTACTGTTACAGGTATTCAGTAAGCAGGAGGTTCTGAATAGAAACCATGATGATTTCACGGGACCGATTTATGAATAAAAAAATAATAATCTATCAAATCTTCACACGTCTTTTCGGCAACCGCAACACCACCCGCAAGGTGGCAGGCTCGGTTGCCGAGAACGGTGTGGGAAAGATGAATGACTTCGACACCAATGTGTTGCGCCATATTCACGACCTGGGTGTAACGCATATCTGGTATACAGGTATCGTCCGTCATGCCACAAAAACCAATTATGCCTCTTATGGCATACCAGTTCAGAACCCTCTCGTTGTAAAAGGCGAGGCCGGTTCTCCATACGCCATTGTTGACTATTACGATGTCGACCCCGACATTGCTGTCGATATCGACAGACGAATGGAGGAGTTTGAAGAGCTCGTAGAGCGTACACATAAGGCCGGTATGAAGGTTGTCATCGACTTTGTGCCAAACCACGTCGCACGTGAATATAAGTCGATAAAAAAGCCTGTAGGAGTGAGAGGTCTCGGCCAAGATGATGACACAGCCAAAAATTTCTCACAGCAAAACAATTTCTATTATACAGGTGCGAAGCTTGACCTCTCTGGTGTCTCGGCATATAAAAACCGTGCGGATGCTGATGCCGACTATACCGAAAACCCAGCCAAGGCTACAGGCAACGACCGTTTTGACAACAGGCCAAGCGATAACGACTGGTATGAGACAGTGAAGCTGAACTATGGTGTTGACTATTGCAACGGACGCGGACGCAGCTATCATTTCGATCCTATCCCGAGCACGTGGACCAAGATGACAGACATACTGCTCTTTTGGGCGGCAAAGGGTGTGGATGCTTTCAGATGCGATATGGCAGAGATGGTTCCTGCGTCATTCTGGAGCTACGCAACCACGATGGTGAAAAACAGATACCCTCAGATTGATTTCATCGGTGAGGTCTACGACGGAAACCAATACCGCACATTCGTCCAGTCTGGTTTTGATTATCTCTACGATAAAGTCGGCATGTACGACACTATCCGTGGCGTAATCTGTGGCCAGAGGCCGGCTTCTGCCATCACATATCAGTGGCAGACCGTTGGCGATATTGCCGAGCACATGCTCTATTTCCTTGAGAACCACGACGAGCAGCGCATCGCCTCCGACTTCTTCTGTGGCGATGCCTGGAAAGCCATTCCCGGCGTGGTAGTAAGCTCATTGCTCATGCGAAATCCATTCATGCTCTATGCCGGACAGGAGTTTGGAGAAAAGGGTATGGATGAAGAGGGTTTCTCTGGGCGCGACGGACGTACAACAATTTTTGACTATTGGTCGCTTGACACATTGCGTTATGGATATTTCGACCGCCGCCATCTTACAAAAGAGACCAAGGCTCTGGCTATAAAATATCAGCAGATATTGAGAATTGCCAATAACGAAAAGGCTGTTTATGATGGCGAGTTCTTCGACCTGATGTATGTTAATCCTGCCTCACGCCATTTTAATCCACGGTCTGTTTATGCTTTCTTGCGTAAGTCTGGCAACGAGGTTCTTATGGTTATGGCAAACTTCTCTTGCGACGGGCTTGATACAAGAGTTGTTATACCTGACCATGCTTTCGACTATCTGGGGTTGAGGGAAATGGAGGTAAACGCTGTTGATTTGCTTACAGGCGATGAGCAGACCGTGATGCTTGAGCGCAACGGACTGTTCCCTGCCGACCTCAAGCCTTATAATGTGCGTGTATTCAAATTCTCTATAATGAAAGAAGAAAAAAAGATTGTGCTTAATGACCACAACAAGGACGAGTTCCCGCCAGCGCACACAGCCGAGCACCTGCTTAATCAGGTGATGGTGAGGATGTTTGGGTGCGAGCGTTCACGTAATGCTCATATCGAGCGCAAGAAGAGCAAAATCAGCTATGTGCTCGACAGGAAGCCGACACGCCAGCAGGAGAAAGCTATTGAGCAGCAGATGAATGAGCTTATCAATGCTGACATGCCTGTAACTTTCGAGTTTGTCGACAAGGATAATCTGCCTGCGGGAATCGACAAGACAAGACTGCCTGACGATGCCTCACAGATGATTAGACTCGTAAAAATTGGCGAATTCGACATTTGCCCCTGCATTGGTAAGCATGTTCGCTCTACAGGCCAGATTGGACGTTTCGAATTGCTTGGCACCAACTGGGACGAGGAGAAGAAATCGTTCAGAATTCGTTTCAAGGTCGTACAGTAATAATCAACAGCTGTCGGTTTGCGAAATCATAATACAATACTGACTATCACCGGATCCGACTCTACTGGCGCAACCGGTGTCCAGGCAGATATAAAAACTATCTCTGCCCTGGGAGGTTATGCGGTTTCGGCAATAACCTCGATAACTGTTCAGAACACGCTTGGTATTCAGGAGTTTTACGATTTGCCGGCGGAGATAGTTGCCGGACAGATAGAGGCTATTGTCAATGATGTTCAGCCATACGTGATAAAAATCGGACTTATACGGTCTGTTGCGCTCGTTGATGTTGTTGTTGATGTATTGAGACGTTACAAGCCATGCCACGTTGTCTACGACCCCGTATTCGTGTCAAGCAAGGGTGAGCGGCTTGTAAGCGATGATGTTGTTATTCAAATCCGTCAGAAACTTCTGCCGTTATGCACTATCGTTATCGGACAGCGAATGGCAAAACACGGACAAAACAACGCATATTCAAGTGCCGTGGCGTTCTATCTCTCGCAGGATATGTCGATAGAGGAGTCTGAGAATCGTGCCAATGTTTATGTCAACAGCCATCAGCCTGCATTGGAGTCTTTGTATGACCGTTCTTCTGAGCTTTATTCAGAATTTATCTCAAATGTTGAGGCGCATCATGCCACAAACAGCGATGTCGCCTTCTATGCCGACACCATCAATGTGTCGCCCCGCTATCTTGCGCAGGTATGCAAGAAAATTGCCGACAAGACACCAAAACAAATCATTGACGATTACCTAATTGCCGCTGTCAGAAACCAGTTGGTCTCTACAAACATGACAGCGCAGGAGATTGCATTCAAGTTCGGTTTCTCATCCCAGTCACATTTCGCCAAGTTTTTCAAGAAAGCCATGGGGTGTACGCCAAAAGAATATAGAAGCCGAAACAGATAAGTGAGTCTCTTACCTCATGTTAGACAGTGAGCTTACTATTATACATAGAACGCAAAAACGAGACGCAGGAAAACATTTTCGTTTTTTGCAGAGTAGAAAAATATGATTAACTTTGCAAACTTGCAACGTAAACGTGGCCTCAAAGCGTTTTGTTTGCCATACATAACTTTATTGTAGTATACAGAGAATGATTAATTAGCTGAAATATCAACAAATAACTATTTTTTATGTTTAAGAAACTACTTTCTATTTTTACTGTGCTATTCTTGCATTTCCCACCCCAATGTGTAGCACAGCGCAGTTACACATTTAATGCGGTATCGCTTAATGTTGACGGACTGCCAGAGAAAATCGCAGGTATCACAATCAATAGTGGTGCCCCAGGAGAGGCTGGAGCAGCAGCTATAGGTAATAAGATACGTACCCGTGGTTGGGATATCATGGCTGTTTCCGAGGACTTCAATTTCCACACCCAACTCGTTGAGCCTATACAGGACTTGTACTATATAGGTACCCATGGAGGAGGCGTATCTGGCTTATCCAACTCTACCGACGGTCTTGGCCTGTTTGTTGCCAAAAAGCACGGTTCGGGTTTCAATAACGAAACCAGAGTGAAATGGACTGACCATTATGGAGAAATCAATAATGGTGCCGATGGCCTTATTAACAAAGGTTTCAGATATTATACCGTCTCTATTGCTGACGGTATAGAGATTGATCTATACTGTCTGCACATGGATGCGGAAGACAGCCAGAAAGACAACGAGGCAAGAGAGAAACAGATGACTCAGCTTGTAAACTATATCAAGGGCACAAGCAACGGGCGGCCAATTCTTATACTTGGTGACACCAACTGCCGTTACACCCGCGACAAAATGAAGGAACTGCTTATTGATGCCATCAACTCTGATGAGCGTTTCACAATTCATGACGCATGGATAGAGCTTATACGTGACGGTGTATATCCTAATGTCGGTGACCCGGCAATAATGACATCGGCTGAAGGACCACAGAGAGGAGAGGTGGTGGACAAGATATTCTGGATAGAAAACTCCGACTCCCGTCTTCAGATTAAAGCAAACAGCTATCTGCATGATACCGCTTTCGACGTTTCCGACCACTTCCCCTTGGTTGTCAACTTCACCATTACAGACCCTGCCGGCACTCCCGCAACAAGTGCAGACTGGACTTTGCCTGAGACGGCAGAAGAGATTGAGCCCGAATTCGGCGGATGCGAGGTGGCAGAGGTGGCTTCTGCAGGGTCAACAGAATTCCTGATGCCTGCCCCAACAAAGAAACATCTGAAGAGTGGTGCAACTTGGGGTACTCACGCAGTGGAAGGTATAGCTGCAATGCCGCTTACGCTTTCTCTTGTAGACGGGAAATACCGTATTAACTCGTTCCAAGGCTCTGTGTCGGCTGTAGCAGAACCTTATATGGACAATGGTGATAACACAACATGGAGCTTCGAAAAGGTAGAAGGCATTGAAGGTTACCAATATATAATAAGTTGTGATGCAGGTACGCTTGCTTCTACAGGCGAAACTGCAAGCCCAAACGAAGGTATTGTAAAATCCGTTGCTTACGATGCTGATGACAAGAAGCAGAGATGGGTTCTGCTGACTGAGGAAAAACTAAAGGAGCTGATGCAGGAACATGCGACTGCGGCCAAAGCCTTCAATGCCACTCCCCTCATAAAAGGTGCAGCCTTCGACCGTATGGATGGATGGACAGATCAGTCAAATACATCTAAGAAATATTCGCAGCGATGGTGGGATATGTCGTCAACGCCACAATATGGTTCAACAGCAACTGGTGAACCGACAGAGTACGTGTCATGTATCGGTATCAACAGCACTGATGCTATCACCATGTCGCAGACTATAAGCTCGCTGCCAGCAGGAACTTATTCGATTTCTGTCGAAGCCCTGTACAGGTCAAGAGCTACTTCTGGACTTAGTGTAAAAGACCATACCGTTACATCAACATTCTCTTTTGCCGGTCAGAGTGCAGATATAAAGCAATGTACAAGTATAGGTATTGATTTTAGTAAGGATAACGAGGGTGTCAATGCATGTAAGGATGAGTTCAATAATAACGACACCTATAAACTGACGCTTACTGCCAATTTGAGTGAAGCTTCTGATGCTACAGTACAATTGTATAAGGCAAAATGCACTGGAACTTTTAATAAAAGCGGCATGCTTTGTGCCGACAACTGCCAGCTGTGGTATTACGGCAACGGCACCGGGACGATAGACCCGTATCTCGCATACAAAAACTCTGTGGCTGCATACGCCAATGCCACATGGCAGAAAGTAGCCTTGCTCAACGATGAAGGACAGCAGGCTTACGATATCTCGCTCGTTATATCACGCTATAACAGCAATACCATCACATCTGATGCTGATGTGGCAATGCTTAAAGAATATATAGACGAGGCCTATACAAATGCCTTGAAAGCGGCTGCCTACACTAATGGTGACATGACAGCTTTGATTCAGAACGCAAGCTTCGAAACTGGTGATATGACAGGATGGACATCGGCAAGCGCATGGGATGTAGGGGTATATCCCAACAGCAATTCTACATATACAGCCGACGGCTGCGACGGCGATTACATATTTAACTCTTATAATGGAGACGGTGAGACAACTGCGCCATACGTATATCAGACAATTACAGGTGTACGCAACGGCCTTTACGAGGTGAAGGCTCTGCTCACTTCTTTCGCCAACCATGATGTCTTCCTGATAGGAAACCATGCGCATACATCAATCAAGGCTACCGACAAGACGCAGTTTACAGAGGCTACACTCCTGTTTCTTGTCGACGACGGCAACCTTACCATAGGTGCTGTTGGTGGCAGCGGCACCGCCTACGACCTTTATATGCCAACCGCCGGATGCTTTTTCAAGGCCGACAACTTCCGGGTGCGTTACGTATGTGACGCTCCACACGGACGGCTAAAACTTGCCATTGACGATGCCGAGGCAGTTGCGGCGGGTTTCGGCAGCGATGTTTCTTTCGATATCTCCGCATATAAGGCAATGTACGAGAACATGTCTCTCACAGGAAACGGTGACGAAGAGGTGGATGCCATTTATAGTCTCCTTGCAGCAGCTGCCAAGCAGCAGCGTACAGCCAATGCTGATATGACGGCTGCCATAGTAAACCCAAGTTTCGAGCGTGGAAGTCTGCTGGGATGGACTGCCGCAAATGTCAGCGAGTCGAAGGCTGCCATGCAGGACAACGGGACTTATACCACTTTGGGATGTATAGGCACATACCTTTTCAATACATGGCAGGATACAAATTCTTCGTCTGAAACACTTCTGCTGCAGCAGACTGTAACAGGATTGCCAAACGGACAATACCGTGTGTCGGCAAACGTCACGTCGGGAAGCAACAATATGGTACTTACAGCAAACGGTGCAAGCAATAAAGTTGCAACGTCAAAATCTGGCGAGATGTACAGTGTGGAGACCGTATGTGAAGTAACTGATGGAAATCTGGATATAAAGGTAAATAACGATGCCAACGATTGGTTCAAGGCCGACAACTTCAGACTTGAATATTTGGGACGTACGCTGACACTCGAACAAACAGCAACCGCAATTACAGCCGAATCGGGCTACTACGCATCTGTTACTGTAAACAGGAACATCGCTACAGGAAAGTGGAATACACTTGTTCTGCCGTTCTCTATGGACGTGCCAAGCGGATGGGAAGTGAAGGCTCTTGCCAATGACAC
The DNA here is from genome assembly GCA_902477645.1 of uncultured Prevotella sp. Taxonomy (GTDB): domain Bacteria; phylum Bacteroidota; class Bacteroidia; order Bacteroidales; family Bacteroidaceae; genus Prevotella. The sequence continues at coordinate 8,544 of CABSIA010000070.1, forward strand.
GTGGGTTGACGAGGCAGGAACAATGCACCTCCGCTTCAACAATGCTGAAAACATCAATGCCGGACAACCATATATGATAAGGGTAGAGGAAGATGTTGCGGAGATAAAGGCGCAAAATGTCGAAGTGGATATGGCAAGCCCTGTACAGAGTGCAACAGGAATTGATTTTGTTGGCGTTTATACAGCAGGCGCAATACCTGCCGGAGTGTACTTCATAAGCAACAACACATTCTATCATGCCGTTAACGACAAGAATACCATAAAAGGTTTCCGTGCCTACCTTCAGCTACCTGCCGGCAGCAGCGCAAAAGCCATAGACTATACCATAGACGGAGTGACAACAGCCATAGACGGCATAGTAAACTGTGACAAAGTCAAGGAGGTGTACGACATACAGGGCAGACGGCGTAACGGTAAGGTGAGAGGCTTGAGCATTATGCGCATGGAAAATGGTGAGATAAGGAAAAATGTAGTAAAATAATAATCCGAACAACAATGATAAAGAAAGAATATATTCGTCCGTCTGTAACCGTTTTCACTGGTGTAGCGGAACCATTGCTTCAAAATGTATCTACAGGAGGCACACTAAGTGACATTAATGAAAATGTTACTGATACACCTGAAGAAGGTGGAATGGAAGCCGATTCCAAGAAGTTCAACATCTGGGAATAGTGAAAAAACAAACTCCTGCAATAAAGAGGATGGCACACCTGTATGGTGTTGCCATCCTCTTTGCGTTCACCCCAAAGCAAAATACATGTGCTTTCCTATATGTAGAGTTACCAAAATACAATCACATATTTGTTTTCCCGAAATACCTTCTCCACAATATGCAGAAAGGCATTAATGGAGCATCGTGATGATTTGGGGATGTGACGAGCTGACGGTCTTCGTCAAACAGACGGCGCCATTTCTTGAAATCCCTACGTCCTCTAAGCACAGCCTTTGCCTCTTCGATATTCCGCTCTAACAGAAGCATTTTTGCCGCTGCGACATAATCGAGAACACATCTTACGCGCATAATATGTCTCAGGTCATTGGACGGAAGATTTTTGTAAAGCATAGTAAGATTATTTCGGAAATTAAGATATGTCTTCATCGGATTTTCTTTAGGAAGAGTCCCGCCGCCAACATGGAAAACATGGCTTGCAGGCTGAACCATTATACGATAGCCCAAAAGTCGCAGACGCCAACAAAGGTCTATTTCCTCGTTATGGGCAAAGAAGCGGCCGTCAAGACCTCCTGCCTGCCAATAACATTTTTTCCTAATCATAAGGCAAGCACCTGTAGCCCAATGAATTTCTGCTATATCATCATATTGTCCGTTGTCAGTCTCTACAACATCCAAGACTCTGCCACGGCAGAAAGGATAGCCATATTTATCGATAAATCCACCTGATGCGCCGGCATACTCAAATTTTGTGCGGTCGTGGATAGCGAGAAGTTTCGGCTGACAGGCCGCAATTTTCCCGTCACTGTCCATCAAGCCGACAAGCGGTCTCAGCCATCCCTCTGTAACCTCAACATCAGAGTTCAGCAACACATAATATTCCGCATCTACCTTTTCAAGTGCCTTGTTGTAGCCTTCGGCAAACCCATAGTTTTTATCCAAAAGAATGTTTTTTGCCGTAGGGCAGTTTTCCGCAACCCACTTCATCGAGTCATCCGCAGACGCATTGTCAGCTACCCACACATCCGCCATATCTTCCGACATACTGATTACCCCCGGAAGATACTTGCGGAGCATTGAGACCCCATTCCAGTTCAATATAACTATTGCTATTCTTTTTGCCATAACGTAAATCATATTTAGGAAAACCTGTAGGGCCGCTATGTATAGCGGCCGCAAGCAAGTTTTACATTTTATAAATTGCATTTATCCTTTGCGGCCGCTATACATAGCGGCCCTACAGCCACCTATTGTATAATCATTCCCCTCAGTGCAGATTTGTCGTGATTGAAATCTCCGAGCCTAACTCTTAAAATCCTGTTGTCGTACTCCTCCATGGCAACTACGGCAGGAAGCTCGACACGAATGTAATTAGCCGTAAATCCGTGCATCGCCCTACCCCTCTGACTTTTCTCAAAAAGCACCTCAGCCTCTGTACCTGTGTGCTTGGCATAGAATGCGGTGCGCTTCTGTTCAGACATTTCGAGCAAACGGCGGGAGCGTTCTTTCTTGTCGGCATCGCTGACAATATACGGAATTTTCAATGCCTGCGTTCCCGGACGCTCGCTATATGGAAAGACATGCAGCTGAGTGACATCCAATGAATTTAGAAAATCGTAGCATTCCTCAAACAACTCCGGGCGTTCACCACGGCAACCAACCATCACATCGACACCAATAAACGCATCGGGCATAAGCCGCTTTATAAGCTCTATCTTGTGGGCAAACAGCGCCTTGTCGTAACGGCGGCGCATAAGTCTCAGAATCTCGTCGCTTCCGCTTTGCAGCGGAATATGGAAATGCGGCATAAAGGCACGTGACGTGGCGCAATATTCTATCAGCTCGTCAGTCAGCAGATCTGGCTCAAGACTGCTGATACGGTACCGCTCAATATCCTCAACTCCGTCGAGAGCCTTTACAAGGTCTACGAATTTCTCACCCGTAGACACGCCGAAATGTCCGATGTTGACACCCGTAAGCACAATCTCTTTTCCACCCTCGGCTGCAGCCTCTTTAGCCTGCCCGACAAGCGAGGCTATCGAAGGGTTACGGGAAAAGCCACGGGCGTATGGAATTGTACAGTAAGTGCAGAAATAGTTGCAGCCGTCCTGAACTTTCAGAAAATACCGTGTACGGTTGCCGCGTGAGCAGCTTGGCTGAAACGTCTTTATGTCTTTTGTCGGAACAGAATGGTATTGATGCTCCATTCCCCATGCGTCAGAAAGATACTGGATAAGATTGGCTTTCTCGTTGGCTCCAAGCACGAGACTCACACCGTCTATCTGGCTGACTTTCTTGGTCTGGAGCTGGGCATAACAGCCTGTGACAACTACAAATGCGCCAGGGTTTTGCCTTACGAGCTTATGAATGGCCTGACGGCATTTGTGGTCAGCAACATCAGTAACCGAACATGTGTTTATAAGACAAATATCAGCCTTTTCACCTTTACTAACCTCCATAACTCCCATTTCTTCGAGAAGCCTAGCAAACGTAGATGTCTCAGAGAAATTGAGTTTGCATCCCAATGTATAGTAAGCCGCCTTTTTGCCTTGAAAAACAGAACTGTCTATCATATCTTTCCTATGGTGTGAATGTTTATGTGCGAAATTAAATGTCTTGCAAAGTTACGGCAAAAATCTTAGCTATATGAATATTATCAGTTAAAAAGGCTAAACAGCCAATACGACCATATAAATATTAAAACACGACCAATAGTTTTTGGCATACGGCTGCGTTTCCAATAAGGTTATTAACCTTAAGGCAATAAGATTAACAACCTTACGGCGTTAAGGTTAATAACCTTACTGGCAACGCAGCCTAATTACATTTATTTTTCGAGCAGGCAAATTCCTATTTTCTATTGCAATACTTCGAATTCGGTATTCATATAAATATCGGATGAAGCCATATCTTGTAATAAGCCTATAATTTTTCTGTCAGCTCACACTCAACAAAAAATATCCATTGGCGTCATCGAACAACAATGGATATTCTATCTCTACAGAAATTTATCTGTCTTGCAAAATTTCGTTTGCACGTACAAGTGCCGAGTTAATGTGGTTGCAGATGTTGTCAGAGCCGACAAGCTCACGGAAACCGGCCTTGGTGAGTTGCGAGTTCACCTTTTCGGTAACACCAGAGAGCACAATCTGTATGCCCTCTTTCTGGCTCATAAGGCAAAGGTTGGTGAGGTTGTGGATACCAGTGGAATCTACAAATGGAACTTTCCTCATTCGGATAATACGCACAGCCGGACGGTCACCCATCGTTGCCATTATCTCCTCGAAACGGTTGCCTGCGCCAAAGAAATAAGGTCCGTTAATCTCGTAAACCTCAACGCCCTTCGGAATTGTCAGATGCTCTATGTTGCCGAGTTTCATATCGCTGAACTCCTCATCAGGATTTATCTCGTCGGATATAACCTTCACATCCGTAGTCTCCGACATCCGCTTCATGAAGAGCAGGCAGGCTATGATAAGACCAACCTCGATAGCTATCGTAAGGTCGAAAATTATGGTAAGGAAGAAAGTGATGAGCAACACAGTAACGTCGCTCTTCGGATTTTTCATCAATGCGAGGAACGAGCGCCAACCCGACATACCGTAGCTTACAACGACAAGCACACCTGCCAGACATGCCATAGGAATATATTTTGCCAAAGGCATAAGGAACAGGAAGATGAGCAGCAGAACGAAGGCATGTACAATTCCGGCTATAGGAGTACGGCCGCCGTTGTTTATGTTTGTCATTGTTCTGGCTATGGCTCCTGTCGCAGGAATACCGCCAAATATCGGAGAGGCAAGATTTGCGAAGCCTTGTGCGACAAGCTCGGTGTTTGAGTTGTGGTGGTCGCCGATTACACCATCGGCCACAGCCGCAGAGAGCAGACTCTCGATAGCACCGAGAATTGCGATTGTGAAAGCAGGCGCCACAAGGCTTTTTATTGTCTCCCATGTTATGTCGGGAACCTCAGCAGAAGGCAGAGAGTTGCTGATTGAGAAACGGTCGCCAATGGTCTCGATAGTCGAAACTCCGGCATATTGCCTCAACACCAGTGCCAAAACGGTCATAAGAATGATGGCAACCAATGAGCCTGGTATTTTCTTGTTGATTTTGGGTGAGATCATTATGACCGCAACACTCACCAGACCAATAACCGAGCTCCAAAGGTCGGCAGAAGAGAAATTGGTTAGATAGCACTGCCATTTCTCTATAAAATCAGAAGGGACCTCGGCTATGCCAAGTCCAAACAAATCCTTCACCTGAGTTGTGAAAATGGTTATTGCAATACCGCTTGTGAAACCTACAACAATAGGGTACGGGATATATTTGATGATAGTCCCCAGATGCAGGAAACCAAAGAGTATCAAGAAGATACCAGCCATGATGGTGGCTATGGTAAGCCCCTCAAGACCATATTGCTGAATAATTCCGTAGATGATGATGATAAATGCGCCCGTAGGACCGCCTATCTGAACTTTGCTGCCTCCAAGAGCAGAAATTACAAATCCGGCAACAATGGCTGTTATGATACCTTTTTCCGGAGTAACACCAGACGCGATACCAAACGCAATGGCAAGAGGCAAGGCGACAATGCCCACAATGATACCTGCCATGATATCGGCAACGAGCGTCTTACGATTGTAGTTTTTCAAGCAATGCAACAAACGTGGCTTGAAATCAAATGTCTGAACCATAAATTAATACTATTGAAGTTTTTACCTTATGCAAAGGTACAACCTAATATTTATCCTACAAAACATTTTTTAATAAACTTTATATAATAGCGGCCCTATCTTGACAACAATCAGTTATTTTTCTGCAATTATTTGTAGACCTCAGAATAAATTGCTACTTTTGCACATTATTGAACAATAAATATCTGACGAATATATGAAGAAAATCATTTTAACCCTTGCCATACTTCTTTCCGGAGTTTTGGCCGTAAACGCCAAAACCGAAAAGCAGCCAACATACCTTTATGGTTTTGCGACATCGTTCAACGACTCAACTGTTTATTTCGTCGAAATACAACTCGTAGAAGACGCATGGGTAGACAGCAAGACAAAGTTTCTTTACGGCAGAGACAACTATTCTTATCAGTTGCGCGACTATCTGCGCACTACAGGATGTAAGACCCCTACATGTATGACAGGATTTGCTCCAACAAAGAAAAAGGCGGAGGAAAAATATCTGAAACTCAGAGGCAAATATCTTGCCAAAGGCAATTATAATATAAAATACATCGGTGCCTTAGATTTTAAATATCAGGCAATTGAATGTGAGCAAGAAACAGATGAGGGCAAGACTAAAGCAAAGAAAAAGTAGGAAAAAGCCGAGAAATGACAACAAACATTACGAACTGTAATTTTTTCAAGATTGCAGAACATGGTGTAAGCATATCGTTCACAGAGTCTCCAATCAACAATATGTCCCTTATACCGTCGTTTGAGCCGTTCAGAGTAGAAGGCTTGTCGTCTGCTCCACTCCTAAGTCTTACAGTCGACGACACTTTGCGGCCAATCGCCAAGGACAGAAGAGAACGAATACGCACATTCGACACAGGAAACGGTGACACCATAGTGGACAGACTGGACAACGGCGGATACCAATTCATCATCAAGAATATAAACGGCGCAGAATGTT
>CABSIA010000071.1 GCA_902477645.1 uncultured Prevotella sp.
GGCCGCCATATTTTCCCGCATGTTCATGGACTCCCGCACAGCCTTCATTACCCAGCTGACCATTGTGATGATATGTGCGGCGGCTGTGAAATATCAGTACGAGTTCATCATCATACAGCTTGTGGCAGGACTTGTAGCCATATATTCGCTGCGCGAGCTGTCGAGCAGGGTACAGGTTATAAAGACCGCCCTGATGGTAACAGTGGCAAGCTGTGCCGTTTATTTCTCTTTACAGATGATGCAGGAAACCGACATACTGAAGTTTGACAGCATGTACACGCTGTTTGCCGTAAATGGAGTGCTGCTGCTGTTGTCGTATCCGCTTATGTACCTCATAGAGAAAGTATTTGGTTTTACGAGCAACGTTACGCTGTTTGAGCTGTCGAACACATTCAAAGGCCTGCTGAGAAACCTCAGCGAGGTTGCTCCAGGCACTTTCCAACATTCGATAACAGTGGGCAATCTGGCTTCGGAGGTTGCCAACCGCATCGGTGCCGACAATCTGCTTGTACGTGTGGGTGCGCTATACCACGATATAGGAAAAATGGCAAATCCCGTTTTCTTCACAGAGAACCAGGCTGGCGTAAATCCGCACGACAACATGACATGCAAGGAGAGTGCCCGCATCATAATAGACCACGTGACAGAAGGCATAAAACTTGCAGAAAAAGCCAATCTGCCGACAATAATAAAAGACTTCATACTGACACACCACGGCAGGGGCGTAACGAAATATTTCTACATAAAATATCAAAACGAGCATCCCGACGAGGTTGTTGACAAAGAGCTATTTACATATCCAGGCCCTAACCCGTTTACGCGCGAGCAGGCTCTGCTGATGATGGCCGACACATGTGAGGCTGCCTCGCGGTCGCTGCCGGAATATACCGAGGAGAGCATCAGCTCGTTGGTAAACAAGCTCATCGACAGCCAAGTGGCTGACGGGTGCTTCAGAGACTGTCCTATCACCTTCCGTGATATCGCACAGGCAAAGCAGGTGCTCACAGAAAGGCTCATGTCAATATATCATACCAGAATACAATACCCTGAGCTGAAAGACAAATAGTCAGTCAGTTGCAGACAAAGCTTTGCAATATATCAAAGGACAACGGGAACATCACAAGAAAAGGACATTCAAAGAAGAATATGTTGAGCTCTAAAAAATATACGGTATTGAATATAATGATGAGTACGTGTTTAGGAATTGACATTTTATGAAATATATCCACGCCATACTGCCTGTGCCACTCGACTGCACATTCACATATTCCGTTCCCGATATCTTTGCCGACAAGGTAAAAGCGGGAATGCGCGTGGTGGTGCCATTCGGAAAAACTAAGACCTACACCGCATTGTGTGTGGATATCAACGACGGGAAGCCAAACGACATAGAGTGCGGCAAAATCAAGGACATATACTCCGTTCTTGACAACTCACCCATGCTGCTGCCCGAACAGCTGAGACTCTGGGAATGGATTTCAGACTACTATATGTCGCCAATCGGCGATATATACAAGGCGGCACTGCCCGCCGGACTAAAAGCAGAAGACGGCTACAGACCAAAGACTGAGACATACATAGCACTGGCTGACAGATACCACAGCGGGCAGGCTCTGAACATAGCTTTCGACATGACAGCAAGGAGCAGAAAACAACAGAAGGCACTTGCAACATTCCTCGACATATCGCACTGGGCGGACATAGACGGCGACAACGTTCCTGACGACATAAAGGAAATTACATTGACAGAGTTATCGAACGTGAGCCAATGCACACAAACTGTCATCAAAGGTCTCGTAAAAGCCGGCATATTGTATCTGTACGAGAGAGAGGTTGGAAGACTCGGAACGGGAGGAGTATTTGCACCAGAGAATGCCAAGAGGCTAAACGAGGCTCAACAGGATGGCTACAACAGCATACTGATGCAGTTTATGAAAAAAAACGTGGTGTTGCTGCACGGTGTCACATCGAGCGGAAAGACCGAGATATACATTCACCTTATGCTGAAGGCGCTGCAAGACAAGAAACAGGTGCTGTTTCTGCTGCCCGAGATAGCTCTGACAGTTCAGATGATGGAGCGTTTGCAGAAAGTTTTCGGCAACCGTCTCGGCATATACCACAGCAAATACAGCGATGCCGAGAGAGTCGAAATATGGCAGAAGCAGGTTTCGGAATACCCTTACGACATAATTGTCGGCGCACGGAGCGCGGCACTGCTGCCTTTTAAGAACCTGGGGCTTGTGATTATAGACGAGGAGCACGAGACAAGCTACAAACAGCAAGACCCTGCGCCACGATACCACGCACGCAGCGTAGCCATAATGCTGGCTGCCATGTATGGCGCAAAAACTTTGCTTGGCTCCGCAACTCCGTGCATGGAAAGCATGACGAACGCAAAAACAGGAAAATACGGCTACGTGAGACTCGACAAGAGATATAAGGACATTGCGCTGCCGAAGATTGAGGTTGTGGATGTGAAAGACATGCAACGCCGCAAAATGATGAGAGGCCCTTTCTCGCCACGGCTGTTGGAGGCTATGAGGGAGGCTCTCGAAGAAAACCGCCAGGTGATATTGTTTCAGAACAGAAGAGGATTTGTGCCTATTGTGGAATGCGAGGCATGCGGATGGGTGCCCAAATGCGAGCATTGCGACGTGTCGCTGACACTGCATAAAAATACCAGCCAGCTGACTTGCCACTATTGCGGATATACATACCCCATACCAGCAATATGTCCTAAATGCGGATGCAAAAACCTCAGAGGGCACGGATTTGGCACAGAGAAAATTGAGGACCTGATAACGGAACTGTTCCCAGAGGCAAGGGTAGCACGCATGGATCTCGACACTACACGCACAAAAAACGCATACGCCAGAATAATAGATGACTTCTCACACGGCAAGACCAACGTATTGGTTGGCACACAAATGATTACAAAAGGGCTCGATTTCGACAGGGTTTCACTTGTCGGCATACTCGATGCCGACTCGCTGCTGAACTATCCCGACTTCAGAGCGTATGAGCACTCGTTTATGATGTTGTCTCAGGTGAGCGGACGCGCAGGAAGAAAAGGACGGCAGGGATTAGTGATAATGCAGACAAAATCGGCAGATTTACCTGTGATAGGACAGATTGTGGGCAACGACTACAAGGGCTTCTACAACGACCTTGCTGAAGAGCGCCGCCTGTTCTGTTATCCGCCATATACAAAACTTATATACGTTTACCTCAGACATTCACACAACGAAGTCGTGGAAAGCGCGTCAATAGAAATGGGCTCACGGCTAAGACAATGGTTCGGAGAGAGAATACTTGGGCCCGACAAGCCGTCTGTGGCAAGGGTGAAGTCGATGCACATCAGGAAAATAATGATAAAACTCGAAAACGGCATCGACCAAAAGAAGGTTAGGGAATATCTGCGGTTGGCACAAAAACAAATTCTGCAGGACAAGCATTATGCCGCCCTGCAGATATATTACGATGTGGATCCTCTATAAATCTTAGAACTTCAAATCTACACCAACACCGAGCACACGGTTTGTGCGTGTGAAGCTGTTGGTTGTGTTTGTAGTCTCATTTCTCATGTCATAGTCGTCATACAATGTCTGGAAGTAAGCGGCATTAACAGTTATCTTGTCTGTAACGTTGACAGCAACACCAAGTCCGTATGAATAAGAATTCACATTGAACGAGATATCGTTCATACCTGCATCCTTATTGCCATACTTTGTACGCTGCCCACCGGCACTGACGGTAAACATCTTGTTAATGTCCCACTCCGCACCGAAAAGATACTCATTGGTATCGCTAAGCTGATCCTTTGTCCACTGCTCTGTATCAACATCAAAGTAGTGGTGCCAGCCTGCCATTACACGCACAGAAGGAATAACAGAATACTGCGCACCTACGGCGAGCAATGCAGGTGAATCCTCTGCAACCTTCTTGCCATCAGCAAACTTGCCGAGCATTGGAATGCCAGCGGCACTAAGGCTGTTGGCTGCCTTGTTCTTCAGGCGCATACGGGTCTTAAACTCATACTTGGCAGCAAGGTTAAGTTTGTCTGTCTTGTAGTCGATACCGATGATAGGAGCCACTCCCCAACCTGTCTGGTCGCAGTTAAGCTCAATATCCTGAGTACCTGTAGCCAAAGCAGTTGACAGAGTAGCACCCTGCTTGAGCTGAGCTGCCTGCTCGGGCATTCCCGCAGCCTCCAATGCGCCGGCAGCCTGATTGAACAAAGCAGCCTGCTCTGTAAAATGCTGTGAGGCATTCACCATTGATGAATTGCCATTCTCGATATGCTCTACCTGGATGTTCTTGACATAACCATAATAGTTTGACGAGCCATAAAGCATGCGCAGACCTCCATAAACAGAGAGGTTATCTGTGAGCTTGCGGGCAGCACCAAAAGTAAAGCCATAATAATACTGACGGCCACGCATAAAGGTGTCATAGCTATATTTATTGCCCATCTTATGATTAGCAAGAGCAGGATTTATCATACCCAAGCCGGCATAAAGCTGATTCATAAGGTCCATGGCACTGTTGCCGCCAACCTGTGTATAGGGGAAAGCTGAGACAATCTGCTCGAAAGAGCCGAGACCGTTATCGTACTCGCATTTACCGCCACCACCTACAACGGCAAAGCCAAACTGGAAACTCCAGTCGCCCTTGTTGTAAGCTGCCTGAATAGAAGGAAGGATTGGCGCGTCGGCATTACCCTTAAACTTATGTACCTGCTGACCAGGATTGTTGTAATTGTTTACGAAGAGAGGGAAACCTGTCTCTATGGTACGTGTCTGATGCACATTCTGAAGGTTCAATGAGAGATGGAAACCATTGTCAAGGAATACAACGCCTGCGGGGTTGCTGTAGACACCGTCGATACCGATAGCGGCATCACGTGCCGGGTTTCTCAAAAATGCAATGTTCTGATTGGTGTTTGTAAGCAGTCCGCCTGCCTCAACTGTGTTGCCAGCAAATACGAAAGAAATGGCAACTAATGCTAATTTTAACTTATTCATCTTAATATCACTATTAAATATTGGCTACAAAGTTAGCATGATTGTTCTATTCTTCCACTATAACGAACATTTATTTAAGAACTGTTAACATCAGCAGATAGTTTTATTGCACATTACTTACGTTTTGTGCGATAATTAAGAGGCAAATCAAAACAAATAAGGGAAAAAGGGATTATATATTCTAAGGCAAAGTAATATATAATACTTGGGCTTAGAATATATAATACTTGCCCTTAGAATATATAATACCCGAAAACAGGTCTCAGAAGAAATATTGTGGGAATAAAACGCAAAAAGGCGGGAACATTCTGAGATGCCCCCGCCTTATATTTATAATAATGTGTTGTTACGAATTAGAAGAAGTAAGCAAGACCTACCTGCCAGGTGTTGTTTCTTACTCTTGTGTCGCCACCTTTTGCAGCATCTACAATGTTGTCAACACTCAATTCGCCAGTCTTGCCAACAGGAATGTTATAGTTGGCAGTAAGCTGAACTTTGCTTATTGTGACACCTGCGCCGACATTGAAGCTAAACAGCGACTTCTTCATCTGGAATGTGCTTTCGTAGCTATCCTTGCTGTTCCAGCTGAAGTTCTCATTACCGACATTGAAGCTTACCTGAGGACCGGCAAAAGCAAAGAGACCTACGCTGCCAAGACCTATGCCATAACGGGCATTCAATGGAATATCGATATACTTGTGAGAAACTGTCTCGTCACCAAGTTTTGCATCGCTCTGGTTGTAGAGAGCTGAGAGGTCGGCAGAAAGACCTGTCAGAGGCAATGTAACCTTGAGAGTAGGGCCTACGAAGAAACCCATACGGTTTGAAGACTCAAGAACCTCATGGCTAAGGCTCATGTTTGAAACATTGAGACCACCCTTGAGACCAAACTTCACCTGGGCGTCAGTTGGAGTAGCAAGCACGAGTGCTACTGCTACAAAAAATAATTTAACAAGATTTTTCATAAATGTATAGTTGTCTAAAAATATTATTAATGACGCTGACGGCGGACCGTGACACGGGCTGCCGAGCCACCACTTGAAGATCTCGAAGACGAGCGTGTCTTCTTTACAGATGTCCTTGTTGACGAAGACTGCTCCCTGCGGTTTTTCTTCTTCACAGCTTTCTGAGTCTTTGGATCAAGCTTTGCGATGCTATCGAGAGAATCCTTACGGGCCTTGTCGCCCCAAATATTTGTCTCAAAGTCTGTTATCTGCTTTTCTATACGGTTCTGTTCTTTAACCAGAAGACTGTCGGATACTTTCTCATCCATATCCTCGAAGTTCTCTACATTTCCAAGTGCCACCTGCGCAAGAGTCTTGCCAAGCATGTTGTTGGTCTTATAGATTTTGCCCTTGTATTTGTTCATTGTGAAATAGTCGTCGACGCTCATTGTGGCGGCATTGTTCAAGTTGCTCGTCATAATGGTCTGCTTTGCAAGGAACGGAGCAATATCATCGTACTTTACCCAGAACAAAGGATATTTTGTAGCCTTGCCGCCAAAATCGTCCTCACGCGAGAGTATAGGGCATATTGCCTGCACCTTGGTATGGAATGTTGCCGTAACCTGGTCATAGTATGAGCTTTCCTTTATATAGTATCCCTTTACCTCTGCCGACGGGATATCGCTGTTGTCGAGACGGATGCCACGGTCTGTACGCTCGTAGAAGATATGATAGTCGTCGAGAAACTTCAACGGACGTATCTTTGCGGAGTCGGTAAAGTTCTCGTTGCCGTCGAGAGTGTACTCGTATGCGTCGATACCGCCACGGCTGCCGCCACGCATCATAAGCTTGAACATGTAGGTAAACAGGTTCATCTGGGTTCCTACAGGCTCCACCGGATAATAGAGACCGGAGTTGGCATCTTCGGTAAGGTCGAGCTCACGGTACACGTCTCTTCTCCACGAAACGTCTTCAGACATCTTCGACTCTGTGGGGAAAGAGATTTGCGCACGTGTTGTCATGGCATTGGCATTTGAGTAGGCACCCGTCTTCTGCTGTGTCTGCTGCCTTCTGCTTTTTGGTGCCTGAGCCGATGCGCCCTGCACCATGAATGCCATCATCAGAATGGTTATTATCGTCCTCATATCTTGTTTTGTTCTGAACTTTTATATTTATTTCGAAATATGCTATATAATCCTATCTTACCACAATCTCCATAGCGGCAGGCAACTTTCGGGTGATACCGTCGGGTCCTATCGCCGTAACCTGTGAGATATAGAATCGGCGGTTGCGTGCCAGCTTTCTGAATGCCTCACGCTGGCGGTCGGAGAAGCTCGCGCCATTGCTTGACATAGGAACAGCGTTACCCATGTTGTCGAAGAACACACACTCAAAGCCCAGCACCTTGAACGGTATGTCGAGAAGTCCGTCGTCGATAGCCGCATTTACTCCCCTGGCACCCATCAGCGATGCCTTGGCAAGTGCGCCTCCCTTATATCTGTCGGTTCCGATAGAGATATAAGGTGTAGGATCTGGAAGTTTTCTGACCTTGAACGCTATTGAGCCCATCTGTCGTGTCTTGCCCTTTTCGGTGGCAGACACATTAAACACCACATCCTTGCCAACGGCTGAAGGTACGGCAACATAATGTCCATTGCCCTTTGCCGTAAGGCTGCCGCCCGTCATGCTGACATGCACGGCATTTTGTGGAATACCCGGCACACTGATAGTCATAGGATTAGAATATCCGGCATAGAGAACGTTCATAAGGTCGGCAGCAACAGTTGCGCCACTTGGCGGTGTAATCACCTCGTATTTCTGAAGAAAGTCACGCCGGAGCAAATCGCCCGCGCCATTGCGGAGCAGCATATAGCCGCTGAAAGAATGCTCTCCCACTCCACCTGCGGTAAAGGAATATTTGCCGTTTTGCGTATTCACCTTAATGCCATTAACAAAAATCTCTGGTTGCTGGGTTGTGTCGACAGCCGCCATAACGATATTGGCAGAGAATGTCTCGCCTGGATAAAGAGTCGTTTTTTCTGGAATAACGAAGGCATTGAGCCTGTTTACACGGATATCCTTGATGTCGATATTGGAGACAAGAGTGTGAAGAACCTCACCCTCGGCATAGCGGATATCGCTCTGCAGCTTGGCGAGAAGAGTTACAGCGGCAGCCACAGGCATGCTCTCGAACATATACTCCTGCCAGTTTTTTCCAAGCGCATTGCCTTTTTTTGGCAAAGCTGTGGAGAGGTTCTCGGCTATCAGCTTGCGCTGGTGGTCGTCGTTAACCATCTTCAGTATGCGCTCACGGTATGAGTTTATGGCATCATACAGTTTCTTTCCCTGTCCTGTGCCAGGAGCAAGCATCACGTGTGCCGCCGCCTCAAGATTGTCCTTGCCTGCGATGTCTGACATGTCGGCATCGTCACCATCGGCCTCTTTTACAATCTGCTCTTTAAGAGTCTGGGCATAGTTGTACAGGGAATCGCTCATCTGCTTCACCATGGTAGCTTTGTCAAACCATGCCTTCACCTTCTCCGGGTTGGCTTTCATCTGCGCAACAAAGTCACTGTATATGGATTCGTTCTCTTTGGAAGAGTTCAATGTTGTTCTGTTAAGACTTTCCTCAACAATTGAAAAGCCGTTGAGCACCTCCGTCGAGATGTTCAAAGCCAACATTGCCATCAAGACGACATACATAAGGTTAATCATCTTTTGGCGAGGCGATGCGGGTCTTTTCTTTATTGCCATCTAATTATATCTGCTATTGTTTTTTATTCTTCAATTCTATACCAGCTATGTCGCATGGACATTACGATTTGACCATATTGGCTGTCATAGCCTCTATCATACGGGCATAAATTTTGTTGAGCTGCTCTATCTGCTCTGCCAGTTTCCTGCTTTGCTCGTTAATTTGGTCAATGGTGCCAATCTGTTGGCTTGCCCCCTTCAGCTGCATCTCGTAAACCTTGCTGATACCAGTAAGAGTGCGGTTGAGGTTCTCCATTTCCTCGCTGTCACGGGTAAGACGCTCGCTCTGCTCGTTGACTTTAGACAGGGTCTCGACAAGTTTCTTGAGCTCGTCAACATAGCTGCTCTGAGCCTCATTGAGAGCCTCGGCCTCCTCTGCGGTCATCTGAGGAACATAGTCAGGCTGCGGATGTGCTGTTCCACCGCCATTTATGATTACCGTACCTCCAGCAGCTCCGCCAGAAACATTTCCTTCAGCAACAGTGCCCACAACAACAGTTGAAGGCTCGCCGGCACCAGACTGCTGATTGCCATAAACAACGTTTCCTGTTTCCATATACTCATCTGTAATGCGTGTTGGCAAATCACGTCCGTCGGCAGTCTTGTCGAATGGTCGGTCGAAAGCTGAGATAAAGAATACCAGCACCTCAGTACCCATACCGAGGAACAACATGAAGTTTGCCCCCGGCAAATGGGTAAGTTTGAACAAGGTACCCAAGATTACGACTGAGGCGCCCCAGCTATAGGCATAGTTGAGGAATGTCTGTCCAGGAACGCTGTCCATCCACTTCTGCAGATGGTATACGATATTGAATTTGCTATAGTCACTCATTATTTCTTGCTCTTTTTCTGTTTACCACTTGTTGTATTTGCCAGGCTCCTCACACAGCGGAAGCCTATATATGAACGGGGCTGGTTCTGATATTCCCATGTCCTCCAGGCAGAGCGGATGAAAGACTCCGGATCTTTCCATGAGCCGCCTCTGACGCTCTTCTTCTTCAGCCTGTAGGGATCTTCCTTCGCCGCCTTGTAATCGAGCTGCGGATTGAGGTCGTTCATTGCGTCTACACCGGCCTCTGTATATATGGTACTTGTCCATTCTGCAACGTTTCCCGCCATGTCATATAGCCCGTTGGTGTTTGGCGAGTAAATGCCGGCCTTGCTTGTTATCAGGTTTCCGTCTTGTGTATAGTTGCCGCGGTCGGGTTTGAAGTTGGCGTAAAAACATCCGTTGCCATTCTTAACGTCACCGTTTTCCCAAGGGAACTCCGTACCCGTCTTTCCACGTGCGGCATATTCCCACTCGGCCTCGGTAGGCAGACGGTAGCGCTGTATGTAGCGCGCCTCGCCGCCAAGCCCCTTCAGCAGATAGTCGGTACGCCATGCGCAGAAGGCGTTTGCCTGCTCCCATGTGACACCTACGACAGGATAGTCGTTGTAGGCGGGGTTAGAGAAATAGTTACGGAGATAAACCTCGTTGTCTGAGTTTCTGAAGTCGTTGACCCAGCATGTGGTGTCGGGATAGATGTTGACGATATACGTGTTGAGGAAGTCCCATGGTCCAGACAACTGGCGGTTGATGGTTTCCCTTACGATGCGTCCCTCATCGTCGATATATGCGGTATCTTTAGAAATCATGACCACCTCGTTTTCATTAACAGCGATATCGGTATTCAGGTTACGCTCCTCAGGGCGCATTCTGTTACGGCGCAAGGCGGCTGTGGTATAGTCGTACACCTCATATTTATAGTTGAGCTGGCTGTAGTCCAACAGCTTCTCGCCTGTCACAGGATTTGTAGTATACAGGCTCTCTATGGCTCTCTGCTCGTCCTCATTGGGTTTGCGCGGTAGGCGTTTGTTCCAGTCAAGATGAGGAGTGACGGGGTCGCCATTCTTGTCTTCGGTAATCATGTAGGTCTCGTCACCGCCATAGTTCGGGTCTGCAAGGCGTGTGCGGAGGATGCTGTCACGCACCCACTGCACAAACTGCTTATATTGGGAGTTTGTCACCTCTGTCTCGTCCATCCAGAATCCGTCGACAGAAATCTCCTTTACCGGAGTCTGCTTTCCCCAAAGACTGTCGGCCTTCTCAATTCCCATCTTCAGGAAGCCACGCTCTATACGTGTCATGCCGTATGGTGTAGGCTCGACAAACGGTCTGCCTCCCACTCCCACGACTTCTCCACCACGTCCGGACGAGGATGCCGACTTTGCGCCAAAGCAGCCAGTCAGCACCGCTACTAGTCCTAAAGTGAATAGGTATATGATACTCTTCTTCATATTATTATAGTATTCTTACACTTTTATGTTTGTTCTTTCCTTTTTTCAACAAATTTATGTCATGCTGGTAGCCTACGAACAATTCGTGACTGCCATTTGCCATACTTATAGCCGATGTATAGACCTCGTAGCTGTATCCAAGTATAAAACCGTGAAAACTTCCGCCTACCATGAAGGTGACAGAAGTTGACGGGCTATAGGTAACGCCGCCATACATGAGTTTCTCCTCGTTGGTATATACCAGTCTCCCTGTTATATCGGCACGGTACACATTCATGTCAGTACGCACCAAAAAAGACGGTTTTACAGATAAAAACGGATTTCTCAGCTTAATATTGTATCCACCTGTCAAATAATACGTCCTGTCTATCTGCAATTCGTTAGTTTCTCCCAACGAGACCAACGGAGCTGTAAGGTGTTGGGCAGACAGCCCCGCATACCAGTCACCATGCGTATAATAGAGTCCGGCAGACAGGTCAAGTGCCGTTCCTGTTATCTCTGATGAGGAGAAAGCCGGGTCGTTGCTGTCCTCAAGGTCAAGACCTGAGCCGTCAAACGACTCGCTGAGCATCCCGGCCTGCAGACCCACGGCCATTGTTCCGCCGAAAAGCCTGAACTTTGGCGAATACTGCAAGGCAAGTTTCTGATGCTTGAACAGACCCAACTGGTCATTCATAAACTGCACGCCCACGCCATGATACGATTTCAGGAAATAAAAAGGCATGTCAGCGGCCGCATACATAGTTTGGGGATTATGCTTAAAGCCCGCCATGCCGATAGCGTAGGCTGCGGTAACATTTATCTTAGGCTGTTTGCCTACGGCAGCGGGATTAAACGATGTCTCCATTGCCCAATAATGAGCAAAGGATGCATCATACTGCCCTCTCGCCTCAATACAAACGAGAAGCAGAAACAATAATAATATGCCGCAATAACGTTTAAACATCAACAGAATAACGTTTTATTGATGTTTTTATTGCGTTTTTAGTAATTGTTATAATCAAAAGAGCAAGATTTATTAAAAGCAAGAAAGTGTAAAAAGCAAAAGTGGCGCAAGGATTACACCCCTCACACCACATTGTAGATAATTAATACTCATCCTCATTGAACAGAAAATCTTCTTTTGTAGGATAGTCAGGCCAAATATCCTCGATGCTGTCGTAAACATCGCCCTCATCCTCAATTTCCTGCAAATTTTCCAACACTTCTAAAGGTGCTCCAGAGCGGACGGCGTAGTCTATCAGTTCTTCCTTTGTTGCTGGCCAAGGCGCATCCTCAAGTTTAGATGCTAGTTCAAGTGTCCAATACATAGTTTATAAATTTTATCGGTTTTCAAATTTTTCGCAAAAATAATGATTTTCTTTTTATCTACAAGCTAATAGAGAGTTTTTTTTCTAATAAAGATGAGATATGTAATAAATTTTAAGGTTTATCTACATTTCTCCGTAAATTTATCAGAAGTTTACAACATAATGCTGCTTGAATTTTTCTTTGTCCATAAAAACAATTCCACAATAGTAAAGGTCGTATGTTCTGCCAGTTCTATCATCAGCAATAACCTCCTTCCATATTCCCTTTGCTTTATCAGAGGAGTGAATGTCCTCAATTATTATCATCGTAGACGAATGAGTATAGTTGAAAATCCTGTCAATATCATTTAAGATTTCCGACAGACATGACAACAAAATAACATCCGGTTTATTGTTGACATAAAGACTATTGACAACATCAGTTGCAGAGCAAGCAGACCTTATATAGTCCGCAACTATCACTCCATCTCCATATTTCCCTTTTGTGTCACAGACCCATTGCCCCGCTTGCTTGAAATTGGAAATCCGAAAATATAATTCCAACAACTTATATTCCATCCAAGTCAAGTCTGGATATTTAATTTTCAAGTCAGAATAAGCATAATAAGGATAATGCTCATTTATAACATAGCGGATGAAAGAATAAGCCGTAGGCGACTGAACACCAAATCCCCGGCTATCGCCAAATCTGCAAAGCCATATACATGCGTAACGTATCTTATCCTTAATATCTCTTATCTGCATAATAACAAATAAACGTAATGGATAATAAGTTATTGTCTACAAAAACAAAATATGTAACATCCATGCCTTTCATAATTAATGTCTACTAAACTCATATACTCCACTGGGACAATGGATTTCAATGTGGAAATTTTGAATAATCCGCCACCGTTCCTAAATTTTCAGTTTCAACCTTTTATTCCCATCTCGTCGAACATCATGCGGCGGTCGTTGCCCCATGCGTCCATCATACGGATGATGGGCACGAGCGACTCGCCGAGCTCCGTCAGAAAATATTCCGTCTTCATCGGCACTGTATTGTACACCATACGCCTTACAACTCCCACGGCCTCCAATTCGCCGAGCTGCTGCGCCAGAATGCGGCGCGTGGCTCCGTTTATCACGCGCTGGAAGTCTACGGGACGGTGTATGCCCCGCGTCATGCAGTTTATCAGATAAGGCTTCCACTTGCCGCCCATCACATATTGCGTAATTGTAACGCCGAAGTCGAGGTCTATCGGCGGTATCTTGTATTCATACATCAGCTTCATATTCTCTTGCCTTCATTACCATACGTGCGAAATCCTCGAAGGTGTCGCCTGCCCTTGTCTCCGAGTTCTTTATTTGTTTGAAGAAGCAATTGGGTATTTCCCCAAGCCTCAAATTCTTTCTGATACATGGTGTACATCCTTTCTCGTGCCGCATTGGATGTAGCGGACACGTCAGGTTGTCGCACGTACAGAAGTTTTCTTGTTTCGTCATATCACTTGCAGCCTTATACTAATTATGAAAATAAGTTTGTAAATATTGGTTGCAAAAGTATGTTTTTTCTGTGATATGGGCAAAGAATCATACTGTGATAATTTTATCACATATTGCAGTGATACAGCATCTTATGTAACTTTGCAGCCGAATTAGAACATTAAAGGTTAATTAATTATGAACAGTACAATGAAAGCAATTCAAGTCCTTGCGAAGGGTGAACCGATGAGACTTGTGGAAATTCCCATTCCACAGCCAGGAGAAGGACAGGTGTTAATCCGCGTAGAGGCGTGCGGTATTTTATATAGACTATGAAAAGGAAGATGTTGCACAGGCATTGCAGGCTCATGGAGGAGCAAAAGTCATCATAGCCACCGTCCCTTCGGCAAAAGCCATTTCACCGCTTATCGGAGGTCTGGGGCGTGATGGTGAACTTATCAAGGAGCCGGAGACTGAAAAGGAAATATTGTCGGACGAGCTTGTCGACAAGCTGTGCGCCGTGGCGCGCGAGAAGAGTAAGGAACTGGGCATCGACATCAGCTTCGCCATTGCCGACCGCAACGGACTGCCGCGGGCATACAATCGCCAGTGTTTTTTATGTACAAAAAAAGAGTCCCGGGGATTTGTTCCCCCGGGACTCCCGTATGAAAAGAGGCGGTTACCTACTCTCCCGCATTGCATTGCAGTACCATCGGCGCAA
>CABSIA010000072.1 GCA_902477645.1 uncultured Prevotella sp.
CTTAGCTTTTTCCTCGAAAACGGGGCGTGTCTCTTCCGTGTATTCACCAATTATCACAGGAACACCAGTTTTTATAATGCCGGCCTTTTCGGAGGCTATCTGTTGCAGGGTGTTCCCGAGAAACTGTGTATGGTCAAAACTGATATTCGTTATTACTGAGAGCACGGGAGTGATGATGTTAGTACAGTCGAGTCTGCCCCCGAGTCCGACTTCTATCACTGCAATATCTACTTTCTGTTCCTCAAAATGTTTGAAAGCCAAAGCCGTTGTAAGCTCAAAAAACGACGGGTGCAGAGGCTCAAAGAAACTGCGCTCCTGCTCTACGAAATCTATAACGCGTTGCTCGCTTATACACAATCCGTTAACCCTGATCCGCTCACGGAAATCAACAAGGTGCGGAGATGTGTACAGGCCCACTCTGTAGCCGGCCTCCTGCAGAATTGACGCTAAGGTGTGCGAGCATGAGCCTTTGCCGTTAGTGCCTGCTACATGTATGGTTTTGAATTTTGTATGAGGATGGTTAAAATGCTCATCGAGAGCCTGTGTGTTTTGTAGCCCTTCCTTATAGGCAACAGCACCCACATGTTCGAAAACAGGGGTGCTGTTGTATAGATAATTCAAAGTTTCCTTATAGCTCATAAATGGAAATCAGTTGAAGTAGTTTCTGAATTTCTGGAAAATGGTTTGTTTTGTGTTGTTGTCTCCCTTAAAGTTGTCGCTGTTTCTAAAGCTTTCAAGCGATTCTTTTTCTTTCTTGCTTAAAGTCTTTGGAACATAGACGCTTATGTTTACAACGAGATCGCCTGTGGTGTTGCCGTAACCCTGCACAGCAGGCAGTCCCTTGCCGCGGAGTCTCAGAGTTTTCCCGGGCTGTGTGCCTGGCTCGATTTTTATCGATACTTTGTTGCCCTGAATGGTTGGGATATCCACATCTCCGCCAAGAGCCGCTGTCGGGAAATCGAGCAGCAGGTTGTAGATTACGTCTTGTCCGTCTCTGACGAATGTGTCGTTTTTCTCCTCCTCTATCAGAACCTGGATGTCGCCGTATACGCCGTTGTGCTTTCCGGCGTTTCCTTTTCCCGGAACGTTGACAACCATTCCCTCCTCAACGCCGGCGGGGATATTTATCTCAACGACTTCCTCGCCTTTTACGACACCGTCGCCGCCACACTCTTTACATTTGTTCTTTATGATGGTGCCTTCACCGTGACATTGCGGACACTCTGACTGTGTTTGCATCATGCCGAAAACCGACCTTACGGTTTTCATCACAACGCCTCTTCCCTGGCATGTGGGGCATGTTTCCGACTGGCTGCCGCCCTCAGCTCCAGTGCCGTGACAATGCTGGCAGGTAACGTCTTTACGCAGTTTGAATTTTTTTGTTATGCCTGATGCCACGTCCTGAATGGACAGACGGACTTTCAGTCTGAGGTCTGAGCCGCGGTATTGGGCGCGTCTTCCGCCTCCGCCAAAACCTCCGAAACCGCCAAATCCCGAATGTCCGCCGAACACGTCGCCAAACATTGAGAATATGTCATCCATGGAGAAGCCTGCTCCGCCAAATCCCGATGCGCCTCCGCCGAAGCCGGCTGGTCCGTCAAATCCGAACTGGTCGTATTGCTGTCGTTTCTGCTCGTCGTGTAGAACATCGTAAGCCTCGGCAGCCTCCTTGAATTTGCTCTCGGCCTCCTTGTCGTCAGGATTGCGGTCGGGGTGATATTTGATGGCAAGTTTTCTGTATGCCTTCTTTATCTCGTCTGCAGAGGCATTCTTGTCAACGCCAAGCACCTCGTAGTAGTCTCTCTTAGCCATTATTGTTAATTTTTGAATTACGAATTACGAATTTTAAATTGTCGGCATTGCCGATTAGAATTGTTTAATTATCAATTTCTAATTGTAACAAAGCGAGAATAATTCGTAACTCGTAACTCAACATTCGTAATTTTTTATTGTCCTACAGCCACTTTTGCGTGTCTTATAACTTTGTCATTCAGTGTGTAGCCTGTCTGAACGCAGTCTATGACCTTGCCTTTCTTGTCGTCACCCATTCCCGGCACCATTGCCACAGCCTCGTGGAAGTCTACGTTGAAGTCCTTGTCCTGTGTCTCAATCTGTTTGACTCCCATGCCCTCAAGAATGGTTTTCAGCTTTTTGAAAATCAGCTCCCAGCCCTCCTCTACAGCCTCTATGCTCTCGGCTTTGCCTGCATTTGCCACAGCACGCTCCATATCGTCGAGCACGGGCAAAATGGCTGTTATGGTTTTCTCGCCGCCATTTAGGATAAGCTCTGTTTTTTCCTTAAGAGTACGCTTTTTGTAGTTGTCAAATTCGGCAACAGCTCTCAAGTACTTGTCTTTCAGCTCCTCAATGGTGTCGTTGGCAGCCTGCAGAGGGTCTTTATCTTCTGAGTTTTCCTCCTGGGCGTTCTCTGTGTTTTCGGCAATTTTTTCCGCATTGGTGTTTTCGGCTGTTTCCTCAGCCTTTATTTCCTGCTCTTTTATTTCTTCGTTGTTCATATTTTAACGTTGTTTTTTGTTGGATAGGTTTATATCCGCCATTGTGTGGTACGGTAAAATATCAGCAAATAGCGTGCCGAAACCGTTACGCGTTATACATTTTTTCCTTCTGTGCCTTTATCTGTGCGTCGTAGATGTATTCATCGTACGGCATCAGTTTGTCGATGGTGCCGCTTGGTGTAAGCTCTATGATACGGTCTGAGACAGTGCGTATGAACTCGTGGTCGTGTGATGCGAAAATGATGTTTCCCTTAAACTGCACGAGGTTGTTGTTGAACGCCTGGATCGACTCGAGGTCGAGGTGGTTGGTGGGCGTATCGAGAATTAGGCAGTTTGCATTCTGCAGCTGCATGCGCGCAATCATACACCTCATTTTCTCACCGCCCGAGAGCACGTTCACCTTCTTCAAGACCTCCTCGCCGGAGAATAGCATGCGGCCGAGGAAACCTTTCATAACAACCTCGTTACCAGGGCCATACTGTGACAGCCAGTCTACGAGGTTCAGCTCGGAATTGAAGAATTCAGTGTTGTCGAGTGGCAGATATGCGGTTGTTATCGTAACGCCCCATTTGTATGTGCCCGCGTCAGCCTCGCGGTTGCCGTTTATTATCTCAAAGAGGGCTGTCATAGCCTTCGGGTTATGCGACAGGAATACGACTTTCTGGCCTTTCTCGATGTTGAACGATACGTTGTCGAACAATACAGTTCCGTCAGTGTCAACGGCTTTCAGTCCCTCAACCTCAAGTATCTGGTTGCCCGGCTCACGCTCCATCTGGAAAATGATGCCTGGATATTTTCTGCTTGACGGGCGGATTTCCTCAACGTTCAGGCGCTCCAGCATTTTCTTTCTCGATGTTGTCTGTCGGCTTTTTGCGACGTTGGCTGAGAACCTTCTGATAAATTCCTCAAGCTGCTTGCGTTTTTCCTCAGCCTTCAGTTTCTGGTTCTGAGCCTGTCTCAGAGCGAGCTGTGAGCTCTCGTACCAGAACGAGTAGTTGCCGGCGAACACGGTTATTTTTCCGAAGTCGATGTCTACAGTCTGTGTAGACACAGCATCGAGGAAGTGGCGGTCGTGGCTGACAACGAGCACGGTCTGCTCTATGTTTCCGAGATAGTCCTCAAGCCACTCTACGGTCTCGAGGTCGAGGTCGTTGGTAGGCTCGTCGAGCAGCAGGTTGTCGGGGCGTCCGAAAAGTGCCTTTGCAAGCATGACTCTCACCTTCTCGTTGTTCGACAGCTCGCTCATCTGCTTTGTGTGCAGCTCGTCCTTTATGCCGAGGTTCTGCATCAGCTGTGCAGCCTCGCTCTCAGCCTCCCATCCGTTCATTTCGGCGAATTTCAGCTCAAGGTCGGCGGCGCGGTTGCCGTCTTCCTCTGTCATTTCCGGTTTTGCGTAGAGTGCCTCGCGCTCCTTCATGTTCTGCCACAGCGGCTGATGCCCCATCAGCACGGTGTCCATTACGTTGAACTCGTCGTATTTGAAGTGGTCCTGCTCCAAAACAGAGAGTCGCTCGCCTGGCCCCATCTCAACGGTTCCCTTGTTTGGCTCAAGCTCACCGCTGATAGCTTTGAGGAAAGTTGATTTGCCGGCACCGTTGGCGCCGATGATGCCATAGATGTTTCCGTGGGTGAACTTGATGTTTACGTCTTTGTACAATACTCTTTTTCCGAATTGGATAGCAAGATTTGTTACTGTTATCATTTTTTGTCTGCATTATGGCGGACCGAACAAATTTCCGCCGGTTGTTTAACATTAGAATGTTCGTTTTCGAATTTCCGTGCAAAGGTACGAATAAAAATCGAACTGGCAAATAATATGCTCAACAAACCTTTATCGTGCGACATTTATCTTCTGTATCTTCTGTGATGTCTACTATGATAATGCCTGTTGCGCCACAGTATGCATATTGCCGTGTGTATTAGGACCCAACGGTCTGATCGTGGCAGGTGTTGCTCCAAATAGGCATCATTCCAAATTTTGGATGAGCAAAAAAAACACTGCGTGTTGCATTAGCCATCGCAAGCGGTTGCGATGGCTAATGCAACCGCTTGCGATGGCTTGTGTAACCGCTTGCATTTTTTATCGGGGTATGAGCTGTTTTTTTTAGATTTTGAACCCAGGCGGAATAATTCCGCAATAAATTAATTCCGCCAACGGGTATTTTTTATACATGATGAGGTAAAAATCTCATTATTTTTTATAACTTTGCACATCAAAAAAAATACAGACAACAATGAAGATAACTAAATCAAGATATTTACAGACATTTGTGGGCGTAACTTTGGTATTGGCTCTTGCAAGATGCGTGTTTCCTGATGTGGCAGGGGATTATTCGGACAAACAGATAGCTGCTGTTGAGCTGTCTGATAGTCTTAAAAATGACACAACTGCGGGGAAAAATCAGGTTGTAGCTGCAAAAGCAGAAGATAAACTTCCCGCACAGCCTGTGAAATCACGCTTTTTCAATCCTGACGGAACGCCTGTAAAGAACAGGATATTCAGTGTGCCTGGGTTTTCCAAGACTTTTCCTGACCAGAACGATGTGCAGATGTTTTCGGCAGAGAGGCTTGGTGTAAAGCCTGTGGCGAATAGGGAAGATGCGGAGCACAGAAAATCGGAGCTGGTATATATTGGCTCTAATCCTTATTTCCATGTCGACAAACTGAACAACAGCATAGCCTATCTTGTGCCGAAGGCCTCTGTGCTGTTGCAGGACATTGGGCGCAATTTCTTCGACAGTCTGCAGTGCAAGGGCATACCTTTGCATAAGATTATTGTTACCAGTGTGTTGCGTACAAAAGAGGATGTCGACAAATTGCGCGGGCACAATTTTAATGCCACAGCAAACAGCTGCCATCTTTATGGCACGACTTTCGATATCTGCTACAACCGCTACAAAACAGTGGAGGCACCTGGCGAAAACCGCAGGGAGGTTAGAAACGACACCTTGAAATGGGTGTTTAGCGAGGTGCTGAGAGATTTGCGCGATGCCGGGAGGTGCTATGTGAAATATGAGGTAAAGCAGGGCTGTTTCCACATTACGGTGAGATAACTATAAAAAACTTAATATTTCAGACTTTTAACGATAAAACTTTCATTGAATGCAATAATTGTCTTACTTTTGACGGCATGAAAAATTTTGTTATTATTGTAGCGTTCATATTGTATTTTATGCCTGTTGCGGCGCAGGACAATCCATTACGTGACAGTCTGAAAGTTGCTATGGAAACATTGGCGTATCATCCCGACTCTGTTGACCTGCTATTGAAAAAAGCGGCATGGAATGTTGAGCTTGAGCAGTGGCAGTATGCCAAGGAGTCTTATGATATAGTGCTTGCCAAAGAGCCTGCGAATATTGCGGCTCTCTATTTCAGGGCATACGTCAACGAACGCCTGAACAGGCTCAACTTCGCCCGGCTTGACTATGAAAATCTGCTTGCCGTTGTTCCTGGAAATTTTGAGGCGCAACTTGGTCTGGCTTTGCTTAATCACAAGGACAAACATTATACTCAGGCCATGGACATGATGAACCGTCTGGTTTCGCAATTTCCCGACAGTGCGGCCGTTTATGCCGTCCGTGCTGGAATGGAGAAGGATAGGGGGATGCTCGAGCTGGCGGAATACGATTTTAGCGAGGCTGTCAGGCGTGAGCCTACAAATACGGATTATCTGCTTAACCGTGCCGATTTGCGGATTGAGCTGAAGAAGTGGAGTGGGGCTAAGAGCGATGTCGACAGACTTGTTGCTATGGGAATTCCAAAATCTTCATTGACGGGATTTTACCGGAGGATTAAGAAATGCCGGTAAACAAAAAAAGCATTCTCAAAAACGAGAATGCTTTTTTGTGTGACTCCGACAGGATTCAAACCTGTAACCTTCTGATCCGTAGTCAGATGCTCTATTCAGTTGAGCTACGGAGCCAAACCTGAGTTTGGGTTGAAATAAGAACTGTGTGACTCCGACAGGATTCAAACCTGTAACCTTCTGATCCGTAGTCAGATGCTCTATTCAGTTGAGCTACGGAGCCATATTTCTTATTTGCGGGTGCAAAGGTAGCGATAAAATCTGAACTAACCAAATTTTATCGCTACTTTTTGCTGAAATATTGGAAAAAAGTTGTTATTTTCCTATAATTTCCACACTTCTCTTCAGGAAAGCGTCCAATGCGGCGCCTTTCAGCATGCCGTTTTGAAGCAGTGCGAGATCGATGAGCTGATGTACAACTTTGTTGTCCTTGGCGTAGTCGGCGATAATGCCGTTGCGCTTCTCTTTCTGCTCATTTATTGACTTTTGTGTGTTCTGCAAGTCGTCTTTCTCCTGCTGTGTCACCTCCTCAGGTTTTTTGCCGTCCTGTGTCTGGCGTAGGGCAGCGCTTCGCGCCTCGAGTCCCTTAATCTCGCTGTCTATAGGTTTCAGCGCATCGCCGCAAGCGTTGGCTGTGTCTTCGATTACTTTCTTTATGAGCGGATGCTCGCTGTTGAGTACGAGGTTGTAGCTGTCGGGCATTTGCTGGTAGAAGCTCATGCCTGGCTGGAACTGGCTCATCTCTTTCATTCGGCGCATGTATTCGCTCTGTGTGATAACGACAGGCTGCGCATTTTCTCCCAGAGCCTCAATGCTGACCATAAATTCGGCCTTGTCGAGTTTTGGCATCTGCGATTTGAACACTTGTGTCATATTGTCACGCTGGTCTGCTGACAATTCGTCTTTCTTTGCGTCGTCCTTAACGATGAGGTGGTCTACGATGTCGGCGTCAACACGTGTGAAACGTGATTTCTCAAGTTTTTGCTCAAGCATAGAGATCATCGGGGCATCGAGTTGTCCGTCGAAAAGCAGAACGCTGTATCCCTTAGCCTTGGCGTTCTCGATATATGAGTACTGGTCTTCAGTGTTGTTTGCATAGAGATAGACGAGGTTCCCCTCCTTGTCGGTCTGGTTGTCCTTGATGAGAGTCTTATACTCTTCGTATGTGAAGTGCTTGCCCTCAGTGTCTTTCAGCAGTGCGAAGTCCTTGGCTCGGTCGTAGAAGTCATCCTGTGAGAGCATTCCGTAGTTTATGAAAATCTTCAGGTTGTCCCATTTCTCCTCGTATGCCTTTCGGTCTTCTTTGAACAGGCTTGAGAGTCGGTCGGCAACTTTTTTTGTTATGTATGTAGATATTTTCTTCACGTTGGCATCACTCTGCAGATAGCTTCGGCTAACGTTGAGCGGAATGTCTGGTGAGTCGATTACGCCATGCAGCAGTGTGAGGAAGTCGGGAACAATGCCCTCAACCTGGTCTGTTACGAACACCTGGTTGCAGTAGAGCTGGATTTTATTGCGCTGCAGGTCGATGTTGTTTTTGATACGCGGGAAGTAGAGAATGCCAGTGAGGTTGAACGGATAGTCAACATTCAGGTGAATCCAGAACAATGGCTCGTCCTGCATTGGGTACAGCGTGTTGTAGAAATTCTTGTAGTCCTCGTCTTTCAGGCTGCTTGGAGTTTTTGTCCAAAGTGGCTCTACACTGTTGATGATGTTGTCGTCTTTGGTCTCAACCTGTTTGCCGTCTTTCCATTCGGTTTTTTTGCCGAGTGCCACAGGTACAGGCAAGAATTTGCAGTATTTGTTCAGAAGGGTCTCTATGCGGGTTTTCTCAAGAAATTCCTTGCAGTCGTCATCGATGTAAAGTATTATGTCGGAGCCTCTATCTGTCTTGTCGGTCTCCTCCATTTCGTACGAGGGGCTTCCGTCGCAGCTCCATTTCATAGCCTGTGCGCCATCCTTGTAGCTCTTTGTGACGATTTCAACTTTCTTGCTCACCATGAAGGCTGAGTAGAAACCGAGTCCGAAATGCCCGATGATTGAGTTTGCTGTGTCTTTGTATTTCTCGAGAAAATCGTTTACGCCCGAGAAAGCTATCTGGTTGATATATTTGTCGATTTCCTCGGCTGTCATTCCTATTCCGTGATCGCTGATGGTCAGAGTGCCGTTTTCTTTGTCAACCTTTACCTGGATAGTGATGTCACCCATTTCGCCTTTAAAATCACCCTGTGCGGCAAGTGTTTTCAGTTTTTGTGTGGCATCAACGGCGTTTGAGACCATTTCGCGGAGAAATATCTCGTGGTCAGAATAGAGGAATTTTTTGATGACGGGGAAAATGTTTTCTGTAGTAACCCCGATATTACCTTTTGTCATAGTTGTTTATTTTAAGAATATTATGTTTTTAATTTTTACATGCAGTTGAATGCAAATAGCGTGCCATTTTTGGTTGTGTGAAATAAAAAATCCGGCAACTGCTCACGCAGGCACCGGATTGGTGATAATAAAGTCTTGATATAAATGTGTATTTCACTTTTGTGTCAAGATTAAGCACTGAGTAGGTAAAACTAATAATGTGTTGTAGGGAAAATTAATATAGTTTAATAATCATCTTTTCATTTGTTTTTATAGTGTCTGTCATATAAAATGGCTGACATTGATATTATGCGATTTTATTTGCGTCTGTTTCTTTATTTTATCATAGCAAATGTGCCGATTTTGTCACTAAGAGGTGTGTTTCTAGGACTGACACGGATATTTGTTTTCTTTATCGCATTGCAAAGATATGAAAAAATATTGAATATTCGCCAATAATCTTGGTGTTTTATGATAGATTAACAGTTAATGCGGTTCTGTAAAAAAAATAAAATGCCGCATAGTACATAAGCCATCGCTACCGCTTGCGATGACTAATGCAGCCGCTTGCAATAGCCCGTGCAAGCGGCTGCATTTTTTAGCGGTATGTGAAACTGTTTTTTAGATTTTAAAAGTAATTACTCCAGAATCTTCACCATGTTCATTGAGGATATCTTGCCCTCAGGACCGACAACGGCCTTTATGTTATATTTGGCAGATGTTTCTTTGTTTGGGTCGCTGCGCTCGATATCCTGTGTGGCTGTAAACATTACGGTGTATTCGAACTGCCCGCCTCCGCCCTCTTTTTTCTCGAGTTTCCAGTCGTGAGTCAGCCGCCAGTTCATGTTCGTGATGTCTTCCTTGTAGATTTTGTGCATAAAAGTTATGACATCATTTTTTGTGGCATCTGTTTTACCGAGGAACGAGGATAGGAAAGAGTTTACGGTGCTTGCCAGTCCGTCCTCGTTTTTAGAGTTTATGCTCTGGAAGAAATGTCTGAACAGCAATGCGATGTTGTCTTTCTCCTCGGGTTGTACGGTCTTTGTATTCAGCTCGTTTAATGCCTCTTTGCATTCATCGGCATGCTCGCCCGATGCGTGCTCGTCTATGTATAAGCGGTATGCCTCTATGGTGTTGGCTGCTGTTGCGGCGGCCCAGTCAATGGAGTCAATCTTGTGTATGGCCTCTCCTTTTTTGGGGCTGTCAGGATGATTGCCGATATACTCCTCGAGCACAGTCTTCGAGCCACTTGCCACAGCATTGTTCCATTCCTCGTCATTTTTTTGCAGCATATCAATTCTTGCCGTCACTGAGTCTTTTTCTGCCTGTGGCGCATCCTTGTAGTTGTTGAGAAAATTTTGAAGAAGTATCGGGTCGTCGCTGCTCATCGCAATGCGGTATGCCTCCTTTTGTTTCTCGTTCTCTGCGTTTCTGTAGAAGTAATAGCATCCGCCGCAAATAGCGAGCGAGATTACGAAAGCGGCTATTCTCAGAGATTTGTTTTTCTTCGGTCTGTTACCGCCGTCCGGTGTGCCTGCCGCAGCAGTCTGTTGTTGTACAGACGTGGTTGTGGCTGGTGTTTGTTGTACTGTTGTTTGTTGTGGTGTGTTAGCCGCATTGCAGTTTGGGCAGCGGTCTTTGTCGTTGAAGTAAACATTGCCACATTGCTTACATTTTGTAATCTTTCCGGAAATCTCCACGCCACAGGATGGGCATATTGGTGCCCTGTCGCTTATTTGGTGACCGCATTCCGGACATCTAATTATAGCCATAATGATATTTATTTATAGCCCCCTGCCCCCGGCGGGGGAGTTATTTATTATTTTAAGTTGTTATTTATTTGAGCCACTCTCCACAGGGGGCAGGGTGGCCTGGTTTTCATTTATGCCGGAATCTTATCTCCCGGAGTTTGTGGTCGCCCATGAACCTGCTTTTGTCCACGTGCCCCCTTATTCCTTTCATTTTTCCTTTTGCGGTATATTGCCACAATACGAAGTCGAGATCGTCTTTTAGAATTGGCTCGCGCTTGGTGTATTGTGCTATCATCACTTTGTATTCGTGCAGTGTGCCGAGCAGATAATGGTCATAAAAATTGGCGCCCGTGTAGATGAGTGGTTTCTGTTTGTATGCTTTTTCCATAAGGTCGAGGAACTTGAACAGCGAGTCGCGGAAAGCCTCGGTGTCCATACCGCTCTTCACCTCTACGTCGACCATGGGCAACAGGTCTTGGTCGCCAGGTCTGCATTGAGCCATAAAATTCTGTAACTGGATTTCCTGTGGTATCCGCGGGCGGTAGAAATGATATGAGCCGACCTTAAGCCCGTGCTGGTGTGCCATATCTATGTTCTGTTTATATTTTTTGTCTATATTGTCTCCGCCCTCAGTAGCTTTCAGGTAGACGTAAGCCATTTTTGAGTTCTCGCCTACAGTCTCCCAAAACACGTCGCCTTGATAGTGGCTGATGTCTATGCCGTGAATGTGCGAGCAAGTGTCTTCGCATTCATAAAAATCTTGTGCGGTGGCGTTCATAGCCAGCAATATGCAGAAAAATGATGATATTATCCGTTTCATGTTGCAAAGGTACTGCAAACGGGCGGAATAACAAAACAAATGCGGAGTTTTGTTTTTTTATTCCCGTGTGCGGCATGCATTTGCAGGGGCGGCCGGTACAAATCTTTGAGATATACAGTATAATGACAGATTCTCACATAAATTTCTTACACCCACGAGTATAAAATCATTTATATTCTCTTCGTCCAATCGAATTTTTGTCTTAACTTTGCAGATGGAAAAATATTTTTGCCATTGTCAGTCTGACAAATAAATTAAAAACACAAAATACGATGAACAAAATCATAGATGCCAAGAAGGTTAAGATTAACCTGGCACCGCAGTACAAAGACCTTTTTTTCATTACGATAGGTATTCTGATGTACTCGTTCGGCTATACCGCATTCATTCTGCCCGAGCGTGTTGTGATGGGCGGTGTGGCTGGTATATCCGCATTGCTTTTTTATGCGTTCAGGCTTCCGCCTGGCGTAATGATGTGGGTGCTTAATGTGACAATGCTCATCATAGCCTATAAGGGACTGAGCAAGCAGTTTGTGGTGCGTACCATCATTGGTGTCTCTATCATGTCAGTCATAGTAGGAGCGCTGCAGCCGTTCTTCGCCCAGCATCCGATTATCACGCCTGGTGAGGACAAATTCATGCACGTGCTCATTGGCGGCGCGCTTGGCGGTGCGGGACTGGGAATAGTGTTTTCTCACAACGGCTCTACGGGCGGTACCGACATCATTGTGGCACTATTGAACAAATTCACGCGCATGAGCTTCGGGCGTGGCATGCAGGTGTGTGACATCTGTATCATATCTTCTTCATATCTGCTTTTCCGCAGTTTTGAGACCATAGTCTACGGTGTGGTGTTTACGCTGATAGCAAGTTTTGTCTGTGACTACGTAATCAACGGTACCAGACAGACTGTGCAGTTCATTATTATTTCTAAGAAATACGACGAGATTGCCGATACCATAAACCACAGCGTCAACCGTGGCGTGACTCTCATAAATGGTACGGGATGGTATTCGAAAAGCGATGTGCGGATACTCATCGTGCTTGCCCGAAAATATGAGTCGCAGGAGGTTTTCAATCTTATAAAGCGCATCGATCCGTTGGCGATGATCTCGCAGTCGTTCTGCCAAGGTGTTTTCGGTGAGGGATTTGACAAAATCAGGTAAAGTTCTATTTATCTCAAGTTAAATGCCCTGATAGCGAGAGTGCTGTCAGGGCATTGTTTTTTATGACTGTTTGTCCATAAGCCATTAGTTCGTTTTCAGTGATAATTTTGCGGTTTTCTGATTTTCGTCTGTTACTGTGAGCGTTATCTTCGACGGCGACTGTCCGGCACGCAGGATGACGAGTGCCGAGCCGTTGTATAGTGAGCGTGAGTCTGCGGCGAACGACTCGTCTGAATTGAGATTTCCGTTGTCTACCGCAACTATGCGGGCATCGCCATCCACTCTGAATTGCAGCTTGCGGTTGTCGGCCCATGCGCGGCGGCCCTTGCTGTCTACTGCCGTCACCCTGATGTGCATAAGGTCTTGCCCGTCAGCGTTCCATTGCACTTTGTCAGGTGTTAGGGTAAGCTTCTTTGAAGGGCCAGAGGTCTCTATGCGGTGGGATGCCACACGCTTACCGTTGCTGTAGGCTATAGCCTCGATGTATCCTGGCTGATATTCCACATCGTTGAATCTCATCTTGTTGCGCTGCTTTGGCTGCATGCTGTTTTGCTGCGATGCCACGGCCTTTCCGTTTACGAGCAGGTCAACACGTTCGGCGTTTGTATATACGTTGACGTTGTACCGTTTGCCTGGTGTGCGGTTCCAGTGCTCGCTCATGCCGTCGTTGTTGAAGATGATGCCGTTCCATTCCTCGGCGTTTGCCTTTGAGTCGATGATGCCGATGTGTACGACTGGCTCGTCGGGCTTAAACATTGAGCGCAGCAAATAGGCAATTGGCTTTGGCTGCAGTGAAATGTCGAACGAGCCGTCATTCCATCCCTTGGCTGGCCATCCGCGGCTCTCTCCGAGATAGTCTATCTGTCCCCAGTAGGCGAGTCCCATCACCTTGTCGAGGTTCATCTCGTAGAAGTTAGGTCCCATCATAGATGTGTTTGCCTCACTCTGGTAGAATGTCATCCACGGGAAGCGGCGGCCGTCGCCAGGGAAGTACATGTAGCGGTAGTTGTAGGCGGCAATATCTGTTTCCTGGACAAGCGGCGCCGGCAATGAGTCGGTCTCAAGACTGCGTCCGCGCGGGTGCATGGCAACGGTAATCTTGCGTGTGTTGTCGTAGCGCTGCAGCACAGGCTTCATCATGCGGTATGGAGTTACACCCCAGTCACCAAACGGCAGGTTAGGGTAGGTCTGCAGCTCGTTGCCGAGACTCCATGCTATGACTGACGGGTGGTTGCGGTCGCGCTTTATCCATTCGGGCAGGTCGCTTGGCCATTGCTCCATCCACGGGCGGCGGCCGCCTGTAAACTGGTCGAGCCATTTGTCGTAAAGCTCGTCGATGACGAGGATGCCGTACTCGTCGCAGAGGTCGAGGAACGATGTGCTGTAGGGGTTGTGGGATGTGCGGATATGGTTGAAGCCGAAGTCCTTAAGCATCTGTATGCGCTTCTCCATGGCGCGTGGATAGGCGGCCGCTCCGAGTGCTCCGAGAGTGTGGTGGTTTGCTATGCCTTTAAGCAAGACTTTCTCTCCGTTTACCTTCAGTCCGAAGTCTGGCCCAATCTCAATGGTTCTGATGCCGAAGCGTGCTGATGCTTGGTCGGTCTCGTTTCCGTTCTCATCAATGATGCTTACATTGGCGGTATAGAGATTAGGCTCGTCGCAGCTCCAGAGTTTGGGGTTGCTGATGTCTATGGTCTCCCACTTCAGCTCGTTTGTGCGCATTTTGCGGTTGAAGGCAACGTCCGATGTCTTGTCGTAGACGGTGTTGCCCTGTTGGTCAATGACTCTGACATGTAGCCTGATGTTGTTTCGTTTGGTGTAGTTGGCGACCTCAATCTGCAGGTCAACGAGGTGATTGTCGCGTGTGGTGACGTATAGCGGATGGCGTACGAAATAGATGTCGGCGGGAGTAGAGATAAGCCTCACGTCACGATAGAGTCCGCCCCCTGTGTACCAGCGTGAGTTTAAAGGCCCGCTGGTAGATGCGTGAACGGCAATGGTGTTCTCTTTGCCGTAGTCGACAAGTTTGGATATGTCGATGTCGAAGCCAAGGTAGCCATAGTCGGTACCGCCAA
>CABSIA010000073.1 GCA_902477645.1 uncultured Prevotella sp.
TTACATCGAGTCCGCACTCTACCCGCTTCCTGTCCGCCGACTCTCGTTCTGGCACAGAGGCTCAAATGCTGCCGAAGACAACCGAATCGTTGTAAGCGCACAGACAAAAGACAGCAAATGGACAGACATAGCAACCCTTGAGATTGTAAACACTGCCGGCGGAATTGTCACTACAATAGACGAGGTTCCAGATGACACATACAAGATACGCATCACATACAGCATGCCGGGTAAAGGCTCACTTGCTTTAGACGATGTTAAAATATTCTGGGGCGGCGACGAGACAGTCACAGGAGAAATACAGAAAACAATGCTGCCACCGGCAGAGAGTCTCGACATCGACAAGCTCTCTCCCGGCACAACATATTATTACCGTGTTCAGGCAACCGACGGAACCCTGATTTCAAAATGGTCTAACGAGATTAAAGTTACCACAACAAACAACAACACATCTGCCATCAGACTTGCAGGAACCGAAAAGGAAGCCGCAATAAACTTGTCTGGCGATCTTCTCACAATCAGCGGAGTAAACGGCGAGGCCGTAACTGTATCAGATGTTTACGGACGGCAGGTATTCAGCACCGGCAAATCAGCCGGTGACAGCATAGCCGTACGACTGCCCTCACATGGAATATACGTTGTAAGAACAGGACAATCAAAAACAATAAAAATAAAGAGGTAAACTGCCTCCTTTCGCTCTGTCGGAATAAAAGGGGATTTCTTCCGGCAGAGTCAGATAACAGATAATCCCCACAGTAAAAAATAATGAAAAGATTGTTTACTATTGCTGTCATTGCGATGTTAACATCGCT
This sequence comes from uncultured Prevotella sp., assembly GCA_902477645.1. Lineage (GTDB taxonomy): Bacteria > Bacteroidota > Bacteroidia > Bacteroidales > Bacteroidaceae > Prevotella. The sequence goes on from CABSIA010000073.1 coordinate 813, forward strand.
GGCATTGGCCCAGGCACCATTAGCAAAGAAAGCTGTCTCTGCCCACAAGATAGAGAAGCTTCTCAATGTTAATGTCCTGGCACAGAAAGCGAAGGAAGCAAAAGAAATGAAGGCTGCCATGGAAGAGAAGGCTGCGGCTGCAAACGAGACATCTTCCTCCGCATTCAGAAAGAGCTCTGTAAACAGAGGAAAATTCGAAAGCGTTGGGGGAGGTAAAGAAGTCTCGACGATGAGTCTTAGACTCGGTAACAGCAGAGTGGATAATGCCATCTACAAGGCAACAACACTCAGAACTACAACCCAGGAGGGCAACGTTACTGTGGAAACAGATGCCAACGGCATCATCACCAATGTAACAGGTGTTGAGGCCAAGTATTACAAGCGTGCCGAGACAGGCTCCACCTACTACCCTTCTGGCCAGCAGATTTATATCGGCACCCAGTCTGGCATAGCAACAATCATTGAGGACGGCAACAACGTCTACTTCAAGGAGCCTATCACCCGCTACACAAACGGCTCATGGGTAAAAGGTGTTAAAGACGGAAACACTATCACCGTTGCAGCACATCAGCCATTGGCATACAGTACTGACTATGGAACTACTATCAGTCTCCGCTGGGCTTTTGTAAATGCCGCTACAGGTGCTATTACAGCTGATGACACCCATGCGGAAGGTTTCACTTTCATCATTGATGGTGACGTGCTGACACTTCAGGGCACAAGCCCATACTCTCAGACTGAAAACTCATATTTTATGGGAGCTATGTGGGATGACGACAACAGTTGCGTAGGCTACGGTGACGCAGAGACCGTTCTGACATACGATCCTACATACACTCCAGCTTCGACAGAACTTGTTACCACACCGGCTGGTCTTGAAACTACAGACTGGTATATGAACGGCATATCTACCGATGGTGATACAGAAACCATGATTAAGAACCAGCCTTTGAAAGTTGGTTTCGACGGAAATGACATTTATGTTCAAGGTATCTCTGCCGATTTCCCGGAAGCATGGGTTAAGGGTACTGTCGACGGCACAGATATCACATTTGAAAAGTTCCAGTTTGTAGGTCAATATCAAGGAATCAACTGTTGGCTTGTAGGTGGTGACTATGACGGGCAAAGCATCACATTAACTGACGCAAAGGCAACATACGATGCCGATGCAAAAACTATCACATTCACAAACGATGTTATTGTAAACGCTGACGAATTCCGCCTATACTATCTCAGCTGGTATTTCGATGTTGTTCTCTCTGGTGAGGCTAAAGAATTTGAAGAACCGATAATCACCGACCTTACAGCAGAGTTGCCCTACAGCAACACATTCGAGACAACAGAGGAGCAAAATCAGGCTGCTATCTACGATGCAAACGAAGATCAGAGTACATTCTCATTCGAGCAGAACACCACTTCTGAAAGCATGACAGCCCGCTATCGCTACAGCACAAGCAACAAAGCTGACGACTATGTTGTATTCCCTGGCGTAGAGCTTAAGGCTGGCAAGAAATACATCGTATCTTTGGATGCCGCTTCTTACAACGAAAGATATCCAGAGTGCTTAGAGGTAGTTGCCGGTACTGTGGCTAAGGCATCTCAGCTCACAATCCCTGTTATCGGAGCCACAACCGTTGCCAACAAGGAATTCACAAATATCAAGAACGGTGAGTTTAGCGTTGAGGCAGACGGCACATACTACATCGCTATTCACGCTATCTCTGAGGCAGACGCTTACTACCTCTATGTAGACAACTTCTCTATCTCTGAGGCAGATCCGGGTGCTCCCGCAGCTATTACCGATCTCACTGTTACACCAGGTGAGGAAGGCGCACTGAAGGCTACTGTTGCGTTCTCTGTTCCTGACAAGACTGTCAGCGGCACAAACATCACAGAAGATATGAATGTTGTTATCACCCGTAACGGTGAGCAGATTGCATCATTGACAAAATCTGCAGGCGAGAAGATGTCTTTCAACGATGACAACGTACCAGAGTCAGGCTACTATACTTATTCTGCATCTGTCTCTTACGGTGAGCACTCTGGCGAGACTGCAAGCCAGAAGGTTTACATTGGACTCGACACTCCTGGCGCTGTTCTGAACCTGACAGCAACAGACAAGAGCGGTTCTGTAGGCCTTGCCTGGGATGCTCCTGCAGAGGGTGCAAACGGTTACTATGTTAACCCGGCCGACTTTAAATACAACGTTTATCCTGTTGAGCTTCAGGAGTTCTGGGGCATGACATTCCCTGTTACAGACTTTGAGAATCCTTACGTAACAGGTCTGACCGAGACTTCTGCAAATGTAGAGGTCAATACCAACGAGGGTGACCACACTTTCACATACTTCGCCGTAACAGCTGCGAACGAGGCCGGCGAGTCTGAGGACACATACGGTGCCGTGGTAACAGGTAAGCCATACGAGCTCCCTGTATTTGAGTCTGTTACAGGCAACGCTCTCTCTTACTGGTGGGGAACAGCTTGTGATGAAAACAACAACTATCTTGAGGGCGGTCTCTATCTCAGTGACGGTGTTTCCTCAGACAACGACGGCGCATGCTTCCAGATGGTAGCAGCGACCGCAGGCTGGATGACTATAGAGTCTGGAAAGATTGCACTCAACGGAGCCGTAAATCCTGTACTGACATTCGATTACTCAGGCGACGTTGCCGCTAATCTTATTGTTTCTGTAATCACACCTAAGGGTGAGAAAGAGATGACCACATTCACAGCAGGCACAGAATTCGCTCCCGCATCTGTATCTTTGAAAGAGTTTGCCAACGAGGATTGGGTACGCGTAATCATCACTGGCACATTCGAGCAGGCCGGCAACGCATTTGTTGACAATGTACGCATCTACAACCAGCTCGACAATAACCTCGTAGCCAAGAGCATCAAGGCAACATCTAAGGTTCAGGCAGGTGACGACGTTACCATAACTGTCAACGTGGAGAACCAGGGCAGCCTTACCGCAGCAGCTGACGCTTACACTGTAGACCTCTATTGCAACGACGAGAAAGTTGACTCTAAAGCCGGTGTTGAGATTACAGCCAACGCCTCTGCTGATATCGAGTTCACACAGACAACAAATGTTATGTCTCCTTCAGAAATGACATGGAAGGCTGTAGTAGTATTCGAGGCTGACGAGGACAAGACAAACAACGAGACTGCAACAGCTAAGACCACTATCAAGGCCAACAACTATCCAACCGTAACCGACCTTGCCGGAACACAGGATGGCGAGAATGTTGTTCTCACATGGACAGAGCCTGATATGACAGCAGCTCAGCCAACAACCGTAACTGATGACTTCGAGAGCTATGAGGGCTTCACCACAAATGCCGGTGACTGGAAGTTCGTAGACGTTGACGATGCAGAAGTTGGCGGATTCGATGGCATAGACTTCAGTGTCGACGGTGTTAATATTTTGCAGACAAAGCAGTCATTCTGGGTACACGATGTAACAGACGAGACTGTATGGAACCAGTCATTCGCCGCTAACTCAGGCGTTAAGTATCTCGCAGCAATGTTCCGCTATGACGACGGTCAGGCAGACGACTGGGCTATCTCGCCGGTATTGAGCGGCAATGCACAGACCATCTCATTCTATGCAAAGAGCTATTCTACTCAATATCCAGAGAACATTGAGGTTTACTACTCTACAGGCAGCACAAACACTGCAGACTTCGTTAAAGTAATGGACAAGGTTGATGTTCCTGGAGAGTGGACAGAATATACCGCACAGCTTCCTGAGGGAGCCAAGTACTTTGCTATACGCTCTTGCGCATCAAGCAGCTTCATGATGATGATTGACGATGTCACATACGAGATGCTTGATGTTCCCACCGGCCTCTCTATCGTAGGCTACAACATCTACCGTGACGGTGTTAAGATCAATGACGCTACTGTTGAGGAGACAACTTACACCGATGCAGCCGCAGCAGAGGGCAACCACTCTTACGTTGTGACAGTTGTTTACGAGCAGGGCGAGTCTAAGGCTTCTAACGTTGTGACTCTCAACGTAGTATCTGGTATAAACGCCATCAACGCCAAGGGTGTTAAGGTTTCTACCGGCAACAAGACTATCACCGTTACAGGTGCGGCAGGCCACAATGTAAGTGTTTGCGCTATCGACGGTAAGGTAATCTTCGACGGTGAGGGTACTGACATCACACGCATCAAGGTTAACAGCGGTGTTTACACAATTAAGATTGACAACACAACTGTTAAGGCAATCTTAAAATAACCTGTTGAGACAAGCACATGCGCATAGCGCATTATAACATTAACTGCCGCATTTCTGAATGCGGCAGTTTTTTTTCAACAGAGTCCTCACGTTAACGGAAATCTGTGAATAATTCAGGTTAAATGAACAAGTTAGATTTTACTAACAAAGGTTTTGGCCGTACAACTAAAGCCTTTAGCCGTATAACTAATGGCTTTGGTTGTAGATTGTTTCTTAATTATTTTTATTTTCAAAAGCAGAAACTCAATATTACATGTAGTGTCCCCTACAGTCTGCATTGTCTATGCTTATCCCCACTGATTCTCTACTGAGCAAAAATCGCAGATGAGCAAAAAAAAGGAACCACAAATGGTTCCCCTTTTATATAAATTTAGAATAAGCAAGAATTACTTCTTGGTAGCCCTAATGAAATATGCTATAAGGAATATATATGCTACAAGCGAGCAAATCTCAGAGAGCGGATTTGCCCACCAAGTCTCGGCAACGGAGAACTCAACACCGCCAAATTTCAGCAATGCGCTTACAACACCCATCAGGGCACCGCCGGCTATAAATCCGCTGGCAATTAGTGTTCCTTTCTCTCCACGTCTGTTATTTTCCTCTGCATCTTTAGAGCGTGTGGTCACATACCAGTTAATTGCACCGCCAACTACCAACGGCACGTTTAGCTCCAACGGGATGAACATGCCAAGAGCGAAAGCCAATGCGGGTATCTTCATCCATGTCAGGACAATAGCGAGCAACGCGCCGATGCCATAGAGCACCCAAGGTGCGCCGACACCATTCATCAGCGGGTCGATGACTGCAGCCATGGCATTTGCCTGAGGAGCCGCAAGAGCACCAGATGCGAAGCCGTAGGTCTCGTTAAGAAGCATCATAACGCCACCAACTGTGAGTGCGCTGACGAGCGTTCCGAGAAATTTCCATGTCTCCTGCTTCTTTGGTGTGGTGCCAAGCCAATAACCAACCTTCAAGTCGGTGATAAAAGCGCCAGCCATTGACAATGCGGTGCAAACCACACCCCCCATAATGAGAGCGGCAAGCATACCACCAGTGCCTTTCAGTCCGACAGCCACCATTACCACCGAAGCCAAGATAAGCGTCATAAGGGTCATTCCCGAAACAGGATTTGAGCCAACTATGGCAATGGCGTTGGCCGCAACTGTAGTGAACAAGAATGCAATTACCGTGACAAGCAAAATGCCGACAACCGCAAACAGGAGATTGCCCTCGAGCACGCCAAACCAGAAGAACAGGAATGTGAGCAGAATGGTGGCAACAGAGCCTACGGCTATGAGTTTGAACGATATGTCGAGCTGTGTACGCTTTGGCCTGACAGTCTCCGCCCCTTTGCCTTTCAGCTCGCCCGCCGCAAGTGAGACTGCGCTTTTAATGATGCCCCAACTCTTGATAATTCCGATGATACCCGCCATGGCGATGCCTCCGATACCAATGCTGCGGGCATACGAGCGGAAAATCTCCTCTGGCGACATGTCGCCTACTGTCTTTACGATTGAGGGGTCCCATATATTGAGAACCTGACCGTTGAACAGCAAAGCCATACCCGGCACAATGAGCCACCAGACGGCAAGCGAGCCAAGGGTGATGTAGAGGGCATATTTCAGACCTACGATATATCCAAGACCCAACACGGCGGCACTGGTATTGATCTTGAACACAAGTTTTGCCTTGTCAGCCAGGTCTACCCCCCAACCAACCACACGCGATGTGAAATTCTCGTTCCACCATCCGGCAGAGCTGACTATGAAATCGTAGAGTCCGCCAACAAGTCCCGCGAGCAACAGCGGCTTTGCCTGGTCGCCGCCTTTTGCGCCCGATACCAGCACCTGAGTGGTGGCAGTAGCCTCGGGGAAAGGGTATTTGCCGTGCATGTCGCTGACAAAATATTTTCTGAACGGGATGAGGAACAATATTCCGAGCACGCCGCCAAGAGCCGAAGCCATGAATATCTTAAAGAACGAAGTTGTCATCTCCGGATATTTTGCCTGCAAGATGTAAATTGCGGGCAGCGTGAAGATAGCACCGGCCACGACAGCGCCAGAGCATGCGCCGATACTCTGAATAATGACATTTTCTCCAAGGGCTTTCGAGCGTCTGGTGGCAGTGCTCACACCAACTGCTATGATGGCGATTGGTATGGCAGCCTCAAACACCTGTCCAACCTTAAGGCCAAGATAAGCGGCGGCGGCAGAGAAAACCATAGCCATAATGATACCCCACGTCACCGACCAGGCGTTGACCTCAGGGTACGATGCTCCCGGCTTCATAATCGGGGTGTATTCCTCACCCTCCGCCAGCTCACGGAAAGCATTTTCGGGCAACTGCATTGCCTCTTGTTCTAATTCTTGTTTTTCTAATTCCATTTTTTATATTTTATTGATTCAAGTTACCATTTGACTGGGATTCTGAAAAAATGCAGTAGGGCCGTTACATGTAACGGCCGCAAACAAAGATTATTTTCCAAGTTTTTTTGCTTGCGGCCGCTATACATAGCGGCCCTACAACTTTCTCATTTTTTATCGTTTCACGGTCTTCTTACCGTTTCTTACAACCACTCCACGTGTACCTTTGTGCTCTTTCAAACCACCGATAGTGTAACCGTCAGCCTTAGCACCGCCATTTACGGTAACACCCTCAATGGCAGACGGGTCGGGAGCGACAGGAAGTGTAACAGCATCGCCAGGAATGACAACGACAGGAATTTCCATCAGGTCTTTAATGTACGCCTGGTTGTTGCCTATGCTGACGGAAGTCTCCGTAACGGGCTGCCATGTGCCGCCGACAAGAATATAGCATCCTTTCTTTACTGTGTTTTTGAAGAAACCTGCCATACCATTCTCCGGGTCGAGCGGCTTAACGAGCTTTGTGCCGCTCTCAATGAATATTGAGTTCCCGGCATCATTTATGAAAATATACGGGCGGCCTGCCTCCATGGTCTCAACAGGGGTAAGCACGGTGAGGGTCGCGGTCTCGTTGCGTCCTGTTACGGCATAAACCTTTACACCGTCTTTAGGTGTTGCGTTGTATGGCAAGCAGACAGTCTGCCAAACGCCGGCGGCGGCAGTACGCAGATATGCCGGCAAATAAAGAAGGCTGAAATCGGTAGCACACCACCATCCCTCGCTCATGTTGCCCTTGCTGTCGGTTTTGGCATATTCGCGCCACGCATTGTCAACGGCATTGGTTTTTGACGATGTGAAACCAATTGTAAATTCCTCGCCCTCGCCAACAAATACGGAATCGGTTGTAAGAGTCTGCCAAGCCTGGTCTGCACGTGCGTCGGGCACATCGAGATAGTGCCATGTCATCACAGGCGACAGAGCCTTGTCGGTGGCTGTGGAGATGTAAGCATGCTGGTCAGAGAGACAGTAATGGTAGACTCCACCCTTGCACTGCACACGGTAGAAGCCCGACTCCACGGCCTTTATTGTCTGATTAACATCGAGAGTAGCGGCATCACCCTCTGAGGCAGAGTGTCCGCTCCACCATGCGTTCCAGCAAGTCTTGCCAAGTTTTGTGGCTATGCGCTGGTCACCGTCTGTCACGGTTCCCGCCTTACCGTTCCATCCATCGGCGGCGGCAAAGTCGGGGTTTAGCACCTTTGCGCTTGGTGTCGACAGGTAAGAGTAGTCTGGTACAGTTTCCTCCACCTCTATATCGTCATCAACGACACCGGCATCGGCCAAAGCCTCCTCTTTTGTCTCGAAGAGCTTTGCCAGATAGAACTTGTCATATTGTGCCTTAGAGCCCAGCCAGCGATAGCGGAGTATCAGCTTGTCAAAGGTCTCAGAGTCGAAAAAGGCTGTCTGTTTCTGCCATGTCCCACAGTCTGTGAGGTTGCTGACGGTTTTTGTCTCTGCAGCTCCGTCGGCAGAAAGACTCAGCTTCTGATAAGAGCCAGTGTTGTTTTTCGTCATTACGCCGAAATAATATTTGCAGCCCTTCTCTATTGTGAAATCCCTTGCCAAAGAGCCTTCTCCCGTAGCACCAGAGTGCATCCAGCACTGCAGATAAGCGTCGTTGTCGCCTTGTGCTCCGCCAAACGGAATAGCCTGGAAGCCCGGCTGAGAGGCAGCTTTGCCTGTGCCGTCATTCCATCCGTCGAGTCCGTTATTGAACTCGCCGTTTTCAATGATGTTTCCGCCTATATAGTATTCCTTGCCGTCCACAACCACGACACTGCCTTTTGAGTCAATATCACGGAAACAGGTGGCTGTATTTGAATATCTGTGTACGCCATTGAGCGTTACGACGTGAATGCGGTATGTGTCACCAAACCGGAGTCCTTCCTTTTTTATTGAGTATGAGGCGCCAATTTCTTTTTGGAACGGCGTGTCTATAACCTCCCATGAGTCGCCGGCTTTCTTCTCTATCACCATAGAGCGGTTGTATTCTCCATTTGGCTCGTAGAACGAGAACAAAGTTGTGTTGTCATTGTCGTTCCAAGTGACCACCAGACTCGACGGGTCGTGCATATCGGGCTGTTTCGGTGTCATGCCATAGCCCGAGTTAAAGGCAAGTCCCGAGTTTTTGTTGGCATAATACTCGCCGGAGGGAGTCAGCTTATCATCTCCGAGCCATACCCTGCGGCAGTCCTGCACGGCATTGTACGCGGCATAGCGCTCTATGTAGCCAGTGGCCTCAAGTCCGTCAATAATCGGGGCAAAATGCTGTTTATGAATTGCATAGTTGGCATCGTTGCCGTTGGTATTGCTGCCAGGCCATCCTGTCCAGTTTGCGCCATAGTTCATTTCCGTAATCCATATTGGCCTGCCTGTACGCTCGTAAATTTGCTTGAGCTGGCTTTGCCAGCTGCTCCAGTCTGAATACCAGTAGGCATGAACACAAACAAAATCGCACCTCCATCCGCGGGCGTCGATGGAGTCGATAAACTGATACAGCCAGTTGTAGTCGCCAGCCACGGCAGGCGAGCCGAGGCGCTTACCAGTGGCCATCATCTGCGGCCATGTCTTCAGCACCTCTTTTACAGATGCGGGATGCTCACGGTCGTCGGCAGTATTGTCGGGCTCATTGTTTCCAAGCAGGTTTGGCGAAGTGCCGTTTGAGGTGAGACTGCTGAAGCCCGGCCATCCCTCATGGTGATGCTGCACGACATATTCACGGTCTTTCCAGCTGTTGGTTCCGGCATCCCAGTTGTAGCACCATGTGGTTTTCAGGGCCTCGTTGGCATCAGAATTGTTTCCGGCATATCCCCGCTTGTTGGCGTCGTACCATCTGAGCACCCTTACCGCCGACACCTTACCGTCGAGAATGGCAGGAAGATTTACCTTGCGGTTTTCCTTGTCGGCAATGAACACACGGCTGTAGCCCGTACCGTCGGCACGGGTATTGAAACATGCCATATATCCACGTCTGAGGGTGAACGACCGCAATTTGTTGTTGTAACTTCCACCTACAAGCGACACCATCTCGGCAGATGGCTTCAGCGGAAACGCAATGCCGCCCTGATCGACATCTGTGTACAATTTCAAAGGAGCGTCAGCCTCTGTATAAGGCAAAATCATGGTACCGTTGCGATGAAGCCGAATCTGACAGTTGACATCCTCAACAGCAGGCTCTCCATTGATTTTCACATAAGCAAGCCAACTTGCAGACTCGCTTGGCCTCACACCATGCAATATGACAATGGCATTCTCGGTATTGACAATATCGATGCTGCCAGTCTCCGTAAACGGAACAGATGACGATACTGCATAGTCTACATTGTCGGTTATGGTGATGTTCTCACTCACCTGACTGACGTTGACCACGGTGTTGGCGGCATTGCCATACAAAGCCGCACCCCAAAAGAAAATAGTTGATAGAAAAGACTTTAGCATATTATAATAAATGGTTGTTATATTTGCTGTTCATTACGCCTCATGATACAAAACTTCTGCAAAGATACGGTAAACGGATGGAATTACAAAACAAATACGCAGTTTTTGTTCTGTATTACACAATGCAGCCTATTGAGCAAGAAAAGCTATGCGGAAAACATTTTTTTGCGTCATAAAAAACATAAGCGGATACATTGGCCATCGCAAGCGGCTTCAAGTGCCATCGCAAGCGGGTTCAATGGCACTTGAACCCGCTTGCATCAAAAAGGCCACAAAAAAACTGCCATTGAAGACAATAAAAATAATGGCGGCAAACCAATCGAAATTAGTCTACCGCCGATATTCTGTTCTGCAGTTCCTGTAATTATGTCACAAAACACAAATACAATTTAAATAAAAGGGCGATTACGGTTTATACTCGACAAATGCCTCCATAGCCTCGTAGCATGCAAGTCCGAGTTCGTCGTAAAGACGTGCCGTCGCACGGTTGCGGTCCTCTGCCCGTTGCCAGAACAGACGCTCGTCGTTGCCAAGGAACGGCGCACTCTCCATCTGGCTCTGGTGTTTCAATATGGCATTGCGCTTAAGCCTCAACTCCTCAGGGCTCATTGGCACGCACATTTCTATATTCTCAATGTCCCATTCCGCCCAAGCCCCACGATACATCCATACACGGCAATCGTCGAGCCATGCCGCACCAGCCTCGCGCTCAAGGTCGATGGCGGCAAGCACGGCATCGGTACACTTGCGGTGGGTGCCATGGGGGTCGGCAAGGTCGCCGGCAACATATATCTGATGCGGGCGCACCTCAGCTATCAGCCTGCGCACGATATTTACATCGTCTGCGCCCATCGGAAACTTCTCGATTTTGCCAGACTCATAGAACGGCAGGTCAAGAAAGTGGACATTGGACAAAGGGATATGATTGTAAGTGCAAGCCGTACGCGCCTCTCCGCGGCGTATCAGCCCCTTTATGTCGAGAATATCCCGGCTGTCCATATCGCCAGGTTTCTTATCGAGCAGAAACCGCTTGATTTGCTGATATTTCTCACGTATGACATCGTCTGAGTTCTGGCAGAAAATCTGGTTGAAACCGTTTATGAAATGCATAAACCGTGTCACCTCCTCATCGTTCACAGCAATGTTGCCGCTCGTCTCGTAGGCTATGTGCACAGTGTGCCCCTGGGTAACAAGCCGCTGAATGGTTCCGCCCATAGAGATCACATCGTCATCGGGATGCGGAGAGAAAATCAGCACACGTTTCGGAAATGGTTTTGAGCGCTCAGGGCGACAGGTATCATCGGCATCGGGCTTGCCGCCAGGCCACCCTGTTATGGTGTGCTGCAAGTCGTTGAATATCTTAATGTTGGCATTGTATGCCGAGCCATACAGGGCAAGCAATTCAGAAAGTCCGTTCTCGTTGTAGTCCTTGTTTGTGAGTTTGAGTATAGGCTTCCCCGTCTTTTGGCAGAGCCATACGAGAGCGGAGCGCACCATTTTGTCGGTCCACCGGCATGAGCTTACAAGCCACGGATGGACAATGCGTGTCAGTCGGCCTGCCGCCAGAAGGTCTATTATGACCTCGGTATTCTGGTGCACCTGCAGAAACGATGCCGGGAGATTTTCCGACATTTTCTCCTCTATAGCCTTGCAGATAATCTCAGCCTTGCTCTCGCCCCATGCCGTGAGGAAAATTTTCCGTGACTGCAAAATGGTCTGTATGCCCATCGTTATTGAGCATGGCGGCACAGGCGTGTCGGAGCCCGAGCTCATGGTCATCTCCTCGCGCGAGGTCGGGTCGAGAAGTATCAGGCGTGAGGTGCTTGCCAGCGAGCTTCCCGGCTCATTGGTGGCTATATTTCCCATGCGCCCTATGCCGAGCAGCATAATATCAATGCCTCCCATACTCTTTATGCGCAGGTCGTACTGGCGGCAGTACGCCTGCACCTTGTCTTGCGCAATGGTACTGTCGGGAGTAAACACATTGTTTGGATTTATGTTCACCCTCGACAACAGCCTCTCACGCAACTGCCTGATACTGCTATAAATGGCATCGGGACTGAGAGGATAGTACTCGTATGCGTTGAACACCACAACATTCCTGAAACTCAGTCCGGCGTTGTGCCTTCTCACCAGTTCCTCATAAACAGGCGCCAAAGAGATACCTGTGCCAAGGCCGAGAATGCAGTTCTCACCCTTCTCAGCCTTAGCCCTGACTGTCCGCTCTATAGCATCAGCGACATACATAGCGCCCTCGTCTATAGACGGGAATATCTCGGTTGGAATTTTCTCGGCTCTTGTTATCTCAGACCGCTCAACTGCTGTCCGCGGGCGATAAGAGGTCTCAGGAACCGTATTTAGAACAATTTGTGATGTCAGGTTAAGCTTCATCACTATTTGCCCTCAATATCCTTGAAGTATTTGTAGGTAGAAACTTTCAGCTCGTCACATGCCGGCTCGTCGGCAACAATAATGGCATGCGGATGATTCTGGCATGCGCTTACTGTCCACATTTGGGTAAGCGAGCCTTCAACAGCAGCCTGCAGAGCACGCGCCTTGTGGTGACCGTTTACGAGAATCATAACCTCACGGGCATCCATAACGGTGGCAACGCCTACAGTCAGAGCCTGCTTTGGCACCTTATTGACATCATTGTCGAAGAAACGGCAGTTAGCGATTATAGTGTCGGTAGTGAGTGTCTTTACACGTGTACGCGAGGCGAGCGAGCTTCCAGGCTCATTGAATGCGATGTGTCCGTCGGGACCGATACCGCCAATGAAAAGGTCGATGCCGCCTGCGGCTGCTATAGCCTCCTCGTACTTACGGCACTCCTCCTCAAGATCAGCGGCGTTACCATTCAATATATGTACGTTCTCTGCCGGACAATCTATATGATCGAACAGGTTGCGGTGCATAAACGAATGATAGCTTTCCGGATGGTCTTCAGCCAAACCTACATATTCGTCCATATTAAATGTCACAACATTTTTAAAGCTTACCCTACCCTCTTTATAAGCCTCTACAAGTTTGGCATACATACCCTCAGGCGATGATCCTGTAGGCAAGCCAAGCACAAACGGATGCTCAGGTGTTGGATTAGCTTTGTTAATTCTCTCAATGACATGTTCTGCAGCCCATGCTGACAGAGACTGATAGTCTGATTCAATGATTAGTCGCATAACTTTTTTCTTTTAAACGTTATAAATCGGCAACAAAAGTACAAAAAAAAATTGTCCCGATATCACATCGGAACAATTTTTTATTGAATGTTTCAGCAGTTTGTGTTTTTTATGTAGTTATGATTTGTGAAAATCAGTGTTATCATCAACAATTCTTTTTGTTTTGCACTGCAAAGGTAGGACTTTTATTGACATAAATCAAATTATTCTCCTTGTTTTATCGATATTTCCACGCAAACGTTTACAGAATGTTACATGACAACAGTAAACAAAACTACTTATTTGCCTCTTTATTTCGTTCGTTCAAATAGAATTCTTAAGCTCAATAATACAAATACATTTGCATG
>CABSIA010000074.1 GCA_902477645.1 uncultured Prevotella sp.
CACTATATAGCGAACAGGAACAAACGATGACTAAAACATCTTTCGACCGCTTATGATTAATAATCTTATCGCCAACGCACCCGCATGCGCTCTTAAACGGATACTAATGACTCCGGCAGCACATACGGAAGAGCTTTAGTAAACGTCAAGAATAATTACGGCCCAGTATAAGTATTCGCCGGCATTTCTCCGGGCCATCCCCATTAAAGGTGGGTTCTAAAAAATTCCCACCGTTAAATATATAACAATTCTATGTTTTGCGTTTTGCCAGATTTATGGAACCCACCTAAACTCATACACGCCTGATAAAGGCGTTGTAACCTAAATCTCTTCCAAGGCAAAGTGCTGATAGTCTTTTATCAGCGTATACAGGAATTTCTCTTTCGGCATTTCGTCAACAGGGATATCCAACATGCTGTGTATTTTATAGTACAAGGCATCAATGCGCTTATCCCTATCGTTACCGTCGTCTAATGCGAGCGTCTTTCTTATCACCTCCACCTGATTTATGCTTAGGTCCTCAGCCTGTTCGTAAACGGGCTTATAACTATTAGACAAGAACGAGAATTCATCAAGCGACACCTGCATATTACGGAAATCGTCAAGTTTGATAACCATTGTTCCGGCAGCGAGGTCGCCAATTCTCTGCCTGTTCTTGCTCAGTAATATCGTCAGCACCCCCAATCCAAAGAAAATATCGATACCAAACAGTAGCCATCTCATAAAGAATGAGCCCACATTAGGAGTGGTGCCGTCGGCGTTTACCACCTTAATCTTCCTTATTCTTTTTCCCGGAGTCTGACCGTTGTTGAACGTCTCCCATAGCAGAGAATAGAAAACGGCAGGCAGATAGATGGCAATAACGAACAGAGCCTCAGCTTTTACGGAAGAAAATTCCAACAATGAGATAATCTTGCCAATTCCTATGCAGTAGACCGCTATTATAGCATAGTCGGCAAGTCGTGCGACAATTCTGTCACCGATACTTGCAGGCGTCTGGTCGATGCGTACAAATTGTCCTGTTATGATATTCGCTTCTCTCATTGTTTAACGATATGATGTTCCACAGCTGCAAAAATACGAAAAAATAATAATAAAAATGCGATGAGATAGTATAATATTCAGAAAAAAATTGTAAGTTTGCAGACTATGAAGGAAGTACAATTCATACATAATAATATCGACAAGTGGAAGACGATGGAAAACGTTGTAGACAATGCTGCGACGCAATCTCCAGATGTCCTTGCCGAGGCATATATCGAGATAACTTCCGACCTCGCATTCTCGCGTTCTCACTATCCCAACTCACGTATCACGATTTATTTGAACAACCTCGCCTCTACGCTCCACAACGAGATATACCGTAACAAGCGTGAGAAGTGGACCCGGATAATTACCTTTTGGACAAGGGAGGTGCCCGACGTGATGTGGGAAGCCCGCCGATTGTTGCTCGCCTCGTTCTTGATATTCATGACAAGCCTGCTGGCAGGAGTTGTCTCCACCCTTGGCGACCCGGAGTTTCCACGTGTCATCCTCGGCGACGTTTATGTGGACATGACATTGGAGAATATAAAGCAAGGCACCCCGATGGCTGTTTATGACAGTGATGCTGAGACGACAATGTTCTTTGGAATTACCATCAACAATATCCGTGTGTCCTTCATGGCCTTTGTCTCGGGCATGCTCACCAGTATCATGCCTGGCTATCTGATAATGCAGAACGGCATCATGATGGGGGCTTTCGAGACATTCTTCTATCAGCACGGTCTGCTCGGAGAGGCATTTCTTGCCACGATGCTTCATGGAACTTTAGAAATTTCCTCTATCGTAGTAGCAGGAGCAGCAGGCTTGGCAATGGGCAACGGCTGGCTATTTCCCGGCACATATTCACGAATGGTGTCTTTCCGCCGTGGTGCGAGACGGGGACTAAAGATTATAGTGGGAACTGTGCCGCTGTTCATAACAGCCGGTTTCATTGAGAGTTTCGTAACCCGGCACACAGATATCGGAGACGGTTTCCGCCTGCTTGTAATAATCCTGTCGGCAATCTTTGTCGTGGGATATTTTGCCGTGTTGCCATATATGCGCAACCGTCATAAATACGCTTCCAAAACAAATAAACATAATGTATAACTAAAAACATAATGACGATAATGAAAAATTTCATTCCTTTGTATGAAGAGCGCACTTTTGGTGATAAGCTGTCAGCGACTTTCGATTTCATAAAGTTCAATTTCCGCTTTTGGCTTATGAGCTGCGTCTATCTGCTGTTGCCATTGAGCCTCGTGCAGGCTCTCGCACTTAACGGGTATATGGGAGGAATTATGGGAGGTGCTCTTGCAGACGGCTTATCCTCAGACTCATCATACATGAGTATGGGTATTTCTTACATTGGCTACATATTCTTCTTTTCTGTGGGAAGTCTTCTGTTATCATCACTGATGTATGCCATGATGCGCTACTACCGTGAGAACGACGGCAACTTCGAGGGAGTAACATTGAAGGATTTGTCCGGGCTGTTAAAGAAAAACTTCTGGCGGGGATTCCGTGTGGGACTTCTCTTAACAGGCTTATTCATCTTAGCTTGTTCATTAGTTATATTAGCAGGAGTCCCTATAGCGTTATTGCAAATTCCCGCCCTTGCAGCCGTGTTATTTGTACTGTTTCTTGCGGCAGCCATAGCAGTATGCGTGCCTTTGGCCCTTACCATGCCAGTGTGCATGCTTGAAGACGGCAATACAGCCTTTGGCGCTATCAGACGTGGTTTCCGTCTTGGATGGAACACATGGGGAGGCACATTCGTGGTTATACTTCTTATAGGACTCATCGTTAATGTTATTCAGAGCGCTGTTGCTTTGCCATGGTACATTGCACTAATGGCAAAAGCCGTATTAACAGAAGACAACTCTGCGGCAGAGATAGTACAATCAGGATGGTATAATTTCCTTTATTATATCCTTGCCGTTGTTCAGACATTTGGCTCATATCTCGCCATGTCAGTCATGGTGACAGCCCTCGGTTATCAATATGGCAGTGCTGCCGAGAAGATGGATTCCATATCGGTAGATGATGACATTGAAAACTTCGAGAGTATTTAAGTTTAACATGTGCTCAACAACAGGAGTTAAATTGAACATTTAAAATATACGATATGGCAGACACCTTAACATGCAACAGGCAGCTTCTGTCGGACCTTCAAGACAACGGGGCTTTCAGCTATGGCAGCGAGCTCCATGCGCCTGACAGAAGCCTCATGGAGTGGGTGTCTGATATTATATCCGGTTTTATAGATTCTATCCTTGGCGACACTTTAGGCAATGAGAACATGCAGCCGTTGTTTGCCTTCATTGCCGTAGTGTTATTCGTAGTTGTAGTATATCTTGTGTATCGCTACAAGCCCGAGCTTTTCGGACGTGCGGGTAAAACGACTATTAGCTATACCGTCACCGAGGACACCATCTACGGAATAGACTTTGACGAAGAGACAGCCCGTGCCATAGCCTCAGCTAATTACAATGAGGCCGTGAGGTTGCTGTATCTGCAGACTTTGCGCTGGCTTTCTGACAACGATAAGATTAATTGGCAGATATACAAGACACCTACACAGTATATCAGAGAGTTTACCGTGCCGCAGTTCCGCAGGCTTACCAATGTCTTTATCCGTGTGCGTTATGGCAATTACACTGCTGCAGAGGATGCCGTTTCTTTAATGCGCCACTTGCAGGAAGAAATAAAGAAAGGAGGTGAGGGATGAGGCTCAACCGTTCTTTCGTTATTGGCATCGTTGCCTTCCTTGTACTGATTTTCATAACACAGGTACGCATGTCTCCACGTTTCGTGTGGAATCCGACATTTATGCATGACGACAAGCAGCCTTTGGGATGCTGTGTCATGGACTCCCTGCTAACCGCCTCACTGCCCAACGGTTATACCGTTACAGACAAGACCCTCTATCAGTTGTTGCAGGAGAAACATTCTGTCCCCCGGACCTTTATGCTCATATCACCAGAATACGAGCCGAAGAAACAAGAGGTAAACGACATAATGAGCCTGTTGAGGCGTGGTGATAATGTTGTCCTTGTCACAAAACGGATGTATAGTCATTATTCAGATAGTATTCTCGGTTTTTGCGTGCCCACTTTTTATTATTCACTATCTGATTTCAAGCAGGAGTTTTCCCGTAGAAAGAAGTACACCCTGCGCTGGTCTGGCGACAGGCAGCATTATCATAAGCGTGATTTTATTCTCGACAGCCCTATGGCAGGTGGCGGAATAGAAGTCATGAGCCGTTCATTAAAGGCAGACACCCTTGCAGCAAGCATTTATGACAAAGAAGATGTTGCCACAAACGACGAAGTAGAGGCCGATACAGTGATTTACCCCTGCGTAGTTGCCATTAACTATGGTAAGGGTAAGCTCATCTGCTGTACCAATCCTCTGATATTTACCAATTACGGCATACTTGACTCCCAATGCAGGGATATTATTTTCAGAGTATTGTCTCAGGCTGGCAATCGTCCTATAGTCCGTACAGAGGCCTCATCCGTTTCCCCGACAGCAGGGATAACACAAACATCTCCGCTTACGTTTTTCCTTAGCCATCCTCCTTTGCGTTGGGCTATACATGCCGCCATTATTGGTGTATTGCTTTATTTCGTCTTCACAGCCCGTCGCCGTCAGCGTGTCATACCTGTAGTCACTCCACCAGAGAACCGCTCATTGGAGTTTGTGCATCTTATTGGCTCTCTATACCATCAGCGTCATGACAACACCGGACTTGTAAGAAAGAAGTTCCTGTATTTCTCTGAGACTCTGCGCCGTGAGATAATGGCGGACATAGGCAATAAGGAAAACGACGAATACAATGCGGCCATGATATCTGCCCATACAGGCATCGGTGCCAAGACTGTCAGAGACAATCTGCATGAGCTGCGTGATGCGATAGAGTTTGACGGTAATATTCCTGATGCTCAAATGCGACACTACATTGACCTCATGAATAATATTATATCGAAGTTATAACAAGATAATATCACCCAAAACAAAACACTAAAGAATATGGAAGATTTAAATGATAAGCAGCGTACAGACTTAGAAGAGTTCAGTGCCAAGATACAACTGTTACGTGACCGTATATCCAGGATTATTGTCGGACAGACTAAAGCTGTAGACCTGCTCCTTACAGCTATCCTTGCCGACGGCCATGTATTGATAGAAGGCGTACCGGGAGTAGCCAAGACTCTTCTTGCACGACTTCTCTCACGACTTGTAGATGCGCGTTTCAGCCGTATTCAGTTCACTCCCGACCTTATGCCAAGCGATGTTCTTGGCACGACAGTGTTCAACATGAAAACGTCAGAGTTCGATTTCCATGAGGGACCTGTATTCTCAGATATTGTCCTCGTAGATGAAATCAACCGTGCGCCAGCCAAGACACAGGCAGCCTTGTTTGAGGTTATGGAAGAGCGACAGGTGTCTATAGACGGCACAACCAGGCCGATGGGAGAGGTTTATACAATTCTTGCTACACAGAATCCTGTGGAGCAGGAGGGAACATATCGTTTGCCTGAGGCCCAGCTCGACCGTTTCTTGTTCAAAATCACAATAGATTATCCGTCTGTTGAGGAGGAGGTGGCTATCTTGCAGCGGCATCAGCAGAATGCCCGTCTTGTGAAACTCGACGATATACAACCTGTAATTACGAAGGATGAGCTGCTGTCTATGCGTTCACTTCTCGGCAGTGTATTCATAGAGGAGTCTCTTCTCAAATATATCGCATCTATCGTACAGCAGACACGCATCAGCAAATCAGTCTTCCTCGGTGCTTCGCCACGTGCGTCTGTAGCTATGCTGCAGGCTTCCAAGGCTTATGCTTTGTTGCAAGGGCGCGACTTCGTAACTCCTGAGGATATTAAGTTTGTCACTCCGAGCATCCTCCAACACCGTATCATGCTCACCGCTGAGGCAGAGATGGAGGGATTTACCCCATTGAAAGTCGCCTTACGTCTTATAGACAAGGTGGAAGTGCCGAAATGATTTTAGGTTATGAGGTCGCTATGCTCTCAGGTTTCTGGTTATAAGGTGAAGAATGCCTTTCCTGACGCTCAAAAATAATAAAAGTGACTTCACCTTAAAACCTCATAACCTTATAACCTTATAACCTCAAAGATATGTATCTAACAAACAGATTTTATATAGTCCTCACCGTTATCATTCTCACCATTGGATTAGGCTATGTCCTTGAGCCTTTATTCATGGCGGGAAAGGTTCTCTTGCTATTGCTTGCCATCATCGTAGTGTCTGAGACAGGCTTGCTATATTATAAAAGTGCTATGAGGGCAACACGTGTTTGCCCTGAGCGTTTCTCCAATGGTGATGACAACGAGATACGTCTGCGTGTGGAAAGCGATTATCCTTTCCCCGTAACGGTTGATGTTGTCGATGAGATACCTTTTGCCTTCCAGCGTCGTGACATTTCTTTCCGTGTGCGCTTGCATGGCATAGAGGGCAAGACCATCTGCTATATGCTGCATCCTGTGAGCCGTGGTGTATATGGTTTTGGACATATCCGTCTGTTTGTCTCTTCCATTATCGGATTTGTGGAGCGGCGGTACACATTGGGCAAGCCTGTTGATGTGAAGGTGTATCCTTCCTATCTGATGCTCAATAAGTACGAGTTGCTTGCCGCCGACAACAATCTTAAGGAAGTTGGTATAAAAAGAATCCGTAGGGCAGGAAACCATACTGAGTTTGAACAGATAAAAGATTATGTCAGGGGAGACGAGTACCGCTCTATAAACTGGAAAGCCTCAGCCCGTAGCGGAAAGTTGATGGTGAATGTTTATAGGGATGAGCGTTCGCAGCCTATTTACAACTTGATCGACAAGGGCCGTGTTATGCAACATGCTTTCGGCGGAATGACACTCCTGGACTATGCTATCAACGCCTCATTGGTGCTTTCTTATATCGCCATGCACCGTGAGGATAAAGCCGGACTTCTCACATTTGTTGGAGAAGCCGACACTTTTATTCCTGCCTCGAGACATCCCGGACATATTCAGAACTTGTTAGAAAGCTTGTATTCACAGAAAACCACATTCGGCGAGACTGATTTCTCAGCTTTGTGTGTCAGTGTAAACAGGCATATCTCCAAGCGCAGCCTGCTTATTTTGTATACTAATTTCGCTGGTATGACGGCTATGCAGCGGCAATTACCTTATCTGAAACAACTCAACAGCCATCATCGTCTGCTCGTTGTTTTCTTCGAGGATGCAGAGCTGAAAGATTATATATCCTCGGCACCAGCCAGCACCGAGGACTACTATCGTCATGTAATTGCCGAGAAGTTCTCCACAGAGAAACGCCTCATCGTCTCAACACTCAAGCAGCACGGCATTCTTAGTCTGCTCACC
This sequence comes from uncultured Prevotella sp., assembly GCA_902477645.1. Taxonomy (GTDB): domain Bacteria; phylum Bacteroidota; class Bacteroidia; order Bacteroidales; family Bacteroidaceae; genus Prevotella. The sequence goes on from CABSIA010000074.1 coordinate 7,413, forward strand.
ACACCAGCCAACCTCTCTATCAATGTCATAAACAAGTATATTGAGATAAAATCAAAACAGTAGAAAACTACAGGGAACAAACTTTTCGCTCCACAATAAAATAGAGACTAAAATTTCAAACCACACCTTATTATTATGTTGCATACTGCAAGTTTCTCTTTGACATAAATCAACAAAAAAGACCATATCCGGAAAAATACGCGAAATTCCTTTTTCAGTTCCCTGGAAACCACTATCTTTGCATCGTGTTCGTGAGAATACATCACAATAAAGTTTCATTAGGTTAGTAGTTTGATAGATTTTTTAAGGTAAAGATTATGTTAATGTTTTTATTGACTAACAGGCGATTAGGCGTAATCCTGCAAACAGCGGACAAGGCCGACTCGTTTTTAACATATTCTTTCAAAGAAGCTGGAGCTCGTGAAGAGTACCAGCTTTTTTTGTTGCAGCAGCTGATGTCAGGGACGGAGCCGCTTTTCACATTCTCTATGGCAAAATTACCAGTTTTTAATTTTTGCATAAAAACTTCCCGCACACACAAAAAAAACGAAGCCGCTTGCATTTGCCAATGAAGCCGCTTGCATCTGGCATCGCAAGCGGTTGCAATGCCAGATGAGCCATGCCGCACTTTTTTGCATAGTTTAAAATAATATTAAAGCTGGATTTTTTAGGGCTGTATAAATTTCCTCAATCATACATGTTGCCACTGCGTTGTTCTAAAAGAACTTAAAAAACAGGTCCTATATATGCTTTTTAGATAATAAATTATTAAAAAGGACACGTATTTGCAGAATTCTGAGTAAATTTGTACCCAAAAAATAATTCTCACACAATAATGTCACAAAAGATATTGTCCATTTTAGTGCTCTGCACCGCCGCTTTGTCATTGGCATCATGCTTAGACGACGAGAAGGAGGAGCTTGTTTATTACGATGACACAGCCGTTACCAGTTTCTCTGTTGGTACGCTTAACAAATACTATACCGTGAAGGCGTCTACAGGTGAGGACAGCATTGTAAAGTCTGGCATCGACTGCAGCAGATACAAATTCAGCATTGACAATTATGCTAATACTATATATAATGTAGACTCTCTGCCCGTAGGTGTCGATGCGGGCAAAGTGGTATGCACTATATATACAAAAAACTCAGGACTCGCCTTATGGTATTATAAATCATCAACAAATACCGACAGCCTGGTTTATTGCTCAACCACTGACTCTGTGGATTTCACAGAGGCTAAGGAATTGCGTGTTTACAACACCAGCATGACCGCATACAGGAAATACACCGTGAGCCTCAACGTACACCAGGAGGCGGCAGACAGCTTCGTATGGAAGAACTTTGACAACGACGCTGTAGCGGCAAGCCTCAAAAACATGAAGTCGGTTTGTCTTGGCGGCAAGATATATCTCTTCGGCTCTGACGGAGCCAGCACAAAGGTTTATCAGGCCGACAGCCATGAGTTCTCGGGCTTTGTGCCCTACTCCGCCTCGTCCGTAACGCTCGGGGCTGAGGCATACAGAAATGTCGCCATGCTGAACAACAACATTTACATTCTCGATGGCTCATCACTCATTGCATTAGATGCGTCGGGCATAACAACAATAACTGACAATGCACCAATAACCCGTCTTATCGGTGCGGGCAACAACCGCATCTATGGATATGCCGCTGACGGAAACATAATGTATTCCACAAATGGCGAGACATGGCAAGAGGGCCAGATTGACGACAGCGCAGACCTGTTGCCGACAACAGATATAAACCTCATAGCAATGCCGTCAAAAACCAACGCTGACACATACCAGCTTACCTTGGTTGGCAACAACGGCGGCAATCTGGCACAGGTCTGGGGAAAAGTGGAGGAAAGCGTCAACGCCACAGAGGACCAGGCATGGAGCCACTACGTTACAGGAAACGAAAACCCATACCGCCTACCCGCATTGGCAAGCCTCAACGCCATACGCTACGACAGAAATATCGTGGCTTTAGGTCTCAACGGCAACAACCTGACAGATTTCTACACAAGCGAGGATGCCGGTATAACATGGCACAACGACTCGACAATTGTAAAGCCCGTGGGCTTAGACCAAAATCCTCAGGCATTCACCATGACCACAGATGAGGACAACCACATCTGGATAATCTGTGGCGGAAACGGACAAATATGGCGCGGCAGGCTCAACAGGCTCGGCTGGGCAAACAAAAACAACAACTGATTATGAGAAAAAGCATCTTCTTCATATTGCTCCTTCTTACTGCCATGACTGTCCGTGCGCAGGACGACCCGGAGTATAGAATGGAGATTGGTGCAGGCACTGGACTTCTCACATACGAAGGCGACTTCAACGGCAACCTGTTCAAGGAAAGCCAGCCAATGGCATCGTTCGTTCTCCGGCGCACTTTCAGCCCATGGATAGCCCTGAAACTGAATGCCTTTACAGGAAAAGTGAAAGGCTCCTCAGAAAATGTCGAGACGAAATATCCAGACTATCTCAATGAGCCATATACATTTGACCGCTCGCTTTATGACGTGTGTCTGAGTTTTGAGTACAACTTCATGCCCTACGGCACAGGCCGTGACTACCGCGGAGCAAAGCGGCTCGTACCGTTTGCCTTCATAGGCTTAGGAGCAACGGTCTCTTCAGGCGACGGAAAAACTGCGGCAGGACTGAACATGCCCATAGGCATAGGGCTGAAATACAAAATCGGCGAAAGGCTCAACTTAGGCCTGGAATGGGCTATGCACTTCAGCCAAAGCGACGAGATTGACGGACTTAAAGACCCATACAGCATAAAAAGCAGCGGACTGTTCAAAAACACCGACTGCTACTCAGCACTGCAGCTGACACTTACCTACAGCTTTATGGCGAAATGTGTAACATGCAACAAAGATTATTGATGAACAACCAGCAAATAGACACCAACAACGTGCCACAGCATATTGCCATCATCATGGACGGCAACGGACGCTGGGCTACGGAAAGAGGCAAAGAGAGAAGCTACGGACACCAAGCCGGAGTAGACACCGTAAGACGCATCACGTCGGAGTGTACACGGCTCGGCGTGAAATATCTCACACTATATACATTCTCAACCGAGAACTGGAACCGCCCAGCCGACGAGATTGCTGCTCTCATGGGGCTTGTGCTGACATCGCTCGAAGACGAGATTTTCATGAAGAACAATGTCAGGTTCAGAGTAATAGGAGACATCGCACGACTGCCCGAGGCCGTTCAGCAAAAGCTCAGGGAAACCATGGACCACACTGCCAAAAACAGCGCAATGACCATGATTGTGGCTCTCAGCTATTCCGCACGCTGGGAGATAACAGAGGCCGCAAAGACGGTGGCTCTCGAGGCTGCAAACGGAAAAATAAAGCCTGAGGACATAACAGAGGAGCTTTTTGCGCAGAAACTCACAACCAGCTTCATGCCCGACCCCGATCTGCTGATACGCACTGGCGGCGAGCTGCGCATAAGCAACTACCTGCTGTGGCAGATAGCATACTCGGAATTGTATTTCTGCGATACATACTGGCCCGACTTCAACGAGCAACATCTGCACGAGGCAATTGCATGCTACCAGAAAAGGCAGCGCCGATATGGAAAGACAGAGGCACAGGTAGAAGAGGAAAACGGAAAAAACATTTAAAATGAACAATATCAAAAAGCTGTTGGCCGCAACCATTATCATGCTTGCAAGTAGCATGAATGTTGTGGCACAAGACAAAATCGTGCACCCCGACATATCATATGCTGGAACACCACGCGAAATGGTGCTCGGAGGCATGAGCGTGTCTGGCATTGAAGGCTATGAGGACTATATGCTCACCAGCATATCAGGATTGCAGGTAGGACAGAAAATTTCTGTACCAGGCAACGAGATTACCGATGCCGTAAAGAGATACTGGCGGCACGGACTTTTCTCGTTCGTCCAGATTTCCGCCGACTCTATCGTCGGAAACAAATTGTACCTGCACATCAAGCTCGAGGCACATCCGCGCGTGTCGACAATCAACTACGTCGGTCTGAAAAAGAGCGAGCGTGAGGACATGGAGGAGAAACTGGGGCTGCTGAAAGGCTCACAGATACACCCCGACGTTATAAACCGCGCAAAAATACTTGCCAAGAAATATTTCGACGAAAAAGGTTTCAAGAATGCCGACATCGACATTCAGCAGCGCACGGACGTAGCGCAGAAAAACCATGTAATCCTTGATGTCATCATCGACAAGAAGGAGAAGATGAAGGTAAGAAACATTATCATCGAAGGCAACGAGAAACTGAAAGACAGCAAGATAAAGGGCGGTTTCCTGAAGAAAGGCGCATTTGCAAAGACACATGAGGCAGGAAAACTCGGCTCGTTCCTGAAAGCAAAGAAATTCACACCACAACGCTGGAAGGAAGACAAGCAAAAGCTCATTGACAAATACTACGAGCTGGGCTTCCGCGACGCCTACATCGTTGAGGACAGCGTATGGAACAACGACCCGAAACATGTCAACATATATATAAAAGTTGATGAGGGCAAAAAATACCACCTCCGCAACATCAACTGGGTTGGAAACACCATCTACAACACCGACATGCTGCAAAAGCTGCTTGGCATGGAGACAGGAGACGTGTACAACCAGAAGCTCATGAACAAGCGCCTGTCCGAAGACGAGGATGCCGTTTGGAACCTCTACTACAACAACGGTTACGTGTTCTCACGCATTGAGCCTACGGAAATCAACATCGTCGGTGACTCCATAGACCTTGAGATGCGGGTTACCGAAGGTCCGCAGGCACACCTCAACCATGTGAGAATTAACGGAAACGACCGCCTCTATGAGAATGTTGTCAGAAGAGAGCTCCGCACCAAACCGGGCGACCTGTTCTCGAAAGATGCCCTGATGCGCTCTGCGCGTGAGCTTGCCTCTATGGGACACTTCGACCCCGAGAAGGTTAATCCTGACGTAAAGCCCGACTACGAGACCGGTACTGTTGACATAAACTGGAACCTTGAGCAGAAATCAAACGACCAGGTTGAGTTCTCACTCGGATGGGGACAGACAGGTGTTATCGGACGTATCGGATTGAAACTGAACAACTTCTCCATGGCAAACCTGTTCAACAAAAACAAGGAGCATAGAGGCATTATGCCTATCGGCGACGGTGAGACCCTCAGCATCGGAGCGCAGACCAACGGAACCTACTATCAGTCGTACAACGGAGGTTATTCAACAAGCTGGTTCGGCGGCAAACGCCCAATTCAGTTCAGCGTCGGTGTTTACTACTCAAAGCAAACCGACGTTTCGAGCAACTATTACAACCAGGCATGGATGAACAACTACGCCAACTACATGTACGGCTACAACAGCTACGGATACGGCTACAGCAACTACGAGAACTATTACGACCCGGACAAGTACGTGAAGATGCTTGGCGTAAGTCTCGGATGGGGTAAACGCCTGCGCTGGCCCGACGACTACTTCACTCTCAACGTGGAGTTGGCTTATCAGAGATATATGCTGAAAAACTGGAGATACTTCCTCATCACAAACGGTAACTCCAACAACCTCAACCTCAGCATAGCCCTCAACCGGACATCAACCGACAACCAGCTGTTCCCGCGCCGCGGCTCTGAGTTCACGGCCTCTGTCACCATTACTCCGCCATGGAGCCTCTGGGACGGCAAAGACTACAAGAACCTTGCCACTAACGACAAGTCGCCGTCGTATATAAAAGAGCAACAGGAGAAGTACCGCTGGATTGAGTACCACAAATGGAAGTTCAAGTCTAAGACCTATACCGCACTGAGCGGCGGCCAGAAGTGCTTCGTGCTCATGACACGTGTTGAGTTCGGACTGCTCGGCTCATACAACAAATACAAGAAGAGTCCGTTTGAGACCTACTACATGGGTGGTGACGGTATGAGCGGATACTCTACAGGATATGCCGAGGAGACTATCGGACTTCGTGGTTACGAGAACGGCTCGCTCACCCCATACTACCAGGAAGGCTACGCCTACGACAGGTTCTCGCTCGAGCTACGCTACCCTCTGATGCTTGGCAACACCACGATCTATGCACTGTCATTCGTCGAGGCTGGTAACGCCTGGAACGACACCAAGAAATTCAACCCCTTCGATATGAAGCGCTCCGCAGGTGCCGGTGTCAGAATCTTCCTGCCTATGGTCGGACTCATGGGTATCGACTGGGCATACGGTTTCGACAAGGTTTGGGGAACCAAGGGAGGCGGCCAGTTCCACTTCATTCTCGGACAGGAATTCTAAAGATATTAGAAGTGAGAGGTAAGAGGTTGGATGTCTGTAGGCCGCTATGAATAGCCCGCAAGCATAGAGTTAGAAAAACATTATTAGTTTTAAAAACTTTTTATTATGATGAAGAAAATTATGACAATGTGCCTCTTCGTCCTGATGGCGATGACGGCAAGCGCACAGAAGTTTGCACTCATGGATATGGAATATATCCTGAAGAGCATACCCGCATACGAGAGAGCCAACGAGCAGCTTAACCAGGTCAGCAAAAAATGGCAGGCAGAGGTTGAGGCACTAAACACCGAAGCCTCTACACTCTACAAGAACTATCAAAACGAGGTCGTATTCCTGTCGCAAGAGCAGAAAAAGGCCAAGCAGGAGCAGATAATGCAGAAAGAGAAAGAAGCCGCCGACCTCAAGAAAAAATATTTCGGTCCCGAGGGCGAGCTGTTCAAGAAGCGTGAGAGCCTTATGACCCCAATACAGGAAGAGATATACAACGCCGTCAAGGAGATATCCGACCTGCGCGGCTACGCTCTCGTTCTCGACAGGGCAAGCGACACGTCGATAATCTTCGGAAGCCCGAAAATAGACATCAGCAACGAGGTGCTTGACAAGCTCGGATATTCAAGATAACACAAAAGGCTGTAGGGCCGCTATGT
>CABSIA010000075.1 GCA_902477645.1 uncultured Prevotella sp.
GCGCTAAGATATTTTGGTTAGGTGTGGGGCATCCACGGAGAATCCCCCCTGCGCCGTATATTGTCAGTATTCAAGGTGACAATTCTTCTTATGGAATTAAAGGTGTAAAAATCATGTCAGAAAGCGGAAAAGTTCTTCAGACTCTTTTTTTCAACAAAAATGCAAGTGATATTTACGTTATACAAGTTGGTTCAAATAATTACATAGGTTGTTGTGGGTATGATGATATGATCAAGGCTAATACCATTAACCTATATAAGATTAACAAAAATTCGGATCCTTCCAAAGTTTCCATTGCCACCACACCTGTAAATATAAAAGTTTCTCCACGAGTTGCCGAGCGCAATCAGGACATCACCGTTGCCGCTGAGGGAGAAGGCATTAGAGAGGTTGTTGTATCAGATGCGTCGGGCCGCATAGTTTACAGCACAAAGGCTGCGGCAGGTCAGCAGACCGTAAAGCTCAACTCACTCTATCTCAGCTCAGGTTTGAATATAGTCAGCGTGAAGAGTGCCGACGGCAAGAGCGAGAACTGCAAGGTCGTTGTAAAAAAATAAATCCGTACACGAACTACAATTTACAGACCAGTATCAGTAAATAAACTAAATATAGTTCCCGGCTCTCATAGCGAGATCGGGAACTTTTGTTTTTCAGAAAAACGGATTATAATATCATTCGCCTGAATTTTGCATTCTATACATGTCCAGCTTTATAGCCTCTTTCTCCTGCCTGCGTGTGAGATACTCTCTAAATGTCGCCCTGCTTTTCAGGTCTTTGAAGTCGTCGCCTGGATTCCAGTTCACACGCACTGCCCTAATGTGTTTTTCGGGGTCGAAATCCTGCGTAGTCTCAGCCCCCACACAGTCCAATGTGGGATAGAATTTTCCCATCTCGCCAAGGTCAATCTTGTAGCCATCGGCCATTTTCTCAGCCATGGCCTCAGCAAGAGCAGACACTACGGCTTTGTAGTCGCCACGTCCATATACCGAGCCGTGAAGCAGGATGAAATCGATAAGCTCGTCGAACGATAGAATACTTTCGAACTGTGCGCTGGCATATACCTTTTGGCCGCGCTCTGGATAACGTGGGTTGCCACGCTTTACAAGGGTGTATTTCATATTATTTTAGATAAAAATGAGTATTCGTAAAACGTTTCTTATGCAAATATAATAAACAAAAAGTCAAAATGCAAGCAATTGCATAAATAAATTCATCTGGCTGCAAAAAAAAGATGCTAATACATGCGTTGACAAACAGATTATTAATCTGTTGGCAATAAGATTATTAATCTGTTGGCCATAAGATTAATAATCTGTTCACCAACACCCCCCGCTGCATCTTGTGACGCAACATGGGCATCTTGCTGGCAAAACAAGGAACGCTATCGATTTTGTCAATAATATATCAAACAACAGCCCTGCCATAACTCCCAACATCTATTCTCTATGCAATTAACTAAAAATCCGTTAGCATTAGAATAGATGTTTATAATAACAAAAAATAATTTCCTGCCAAAACAAGAAATTTTGGAATATCTTGGTGTTGCCGAAAGCCTCAAACAGCGACTTACCTGCCGGAATCATTCCAAGTCCTTTCTCTTTTAGCTTACGTGTATCATATACAGAGAAAGAGTTTCCCTCAATAGCACAAGAATGAGCAGAAAAGAGTATCTCATTATAGTGTAGATACTCTTCCCTGCTCATTTTATCAATAATTTGCGACAGACACCTCAACCGCGAATCATCATATTCAAGAACTTCTTTTTCAAAATCTACCTGATTACTCCCACTCTATTGTCGAAGGTGGCTTTGACGAGATATCATAACATACACGGTTTACGCCGCGTACCTTGTTGATGATTTCGTTTGAGACCTTCGCCATGAAGTCGTAAGGCAGATGTGCCCAGTCGGCAGTCATTGCATCGGTAGAGGTAACGGCACGCAATGCGACAGGATGCTCGTATGTGCGCTCGTCGCCCATTACGCCAACACTGCGAACGGTAGAAAGAAGTATTGTGCCTGCCTGCCAAATCTGGTCGTAGAGCGATACTTCAATTTCGCCATTTTTCATATCGGCAGGAACACCGGCAGCCAATACTCTGCGTGCCTCCTCACCGGAGAGCTTAACCTTGTAGTTCCGCAATCCGTTGATATAAATATCGTCGGCGTCTTGAAGAATGCGGACTTTCTCAGGAGTGATATCGCCGAGAATACGTACGGCGAGTCCCGGACCAGGGAATGGATGACGGGTTATAAGATGCTCGGGCATACCCATAGAGCGGCCTACCCTGCGTACCTCATCCTTAAACAGCCATTTAAGAGGCTCACACAGCTGAAGCTGCATCTCCTTTGGAAGTCCGCCTACATTGTGGTGGCTCTTGATCACTTTACCCGTAATGTTCAGACTCTCAATGCGGTCGGGATATATCGTGCCTTGTGCAAGCCACTTAGCGCCGGTGATCTTCTTTGCCTCTGCATTGAAAACCTCTATGAAGTCACGGCCTATAATCTTTCGTTTTTGCTCCGGATCGGTAACACCTGCAAGGTCGGCAAAAAATTTCCCGCTGGCATCGACACCAATCACGTTCAAGCCAAGGCACTCATAATCGTGCATCACATCACGGAACTCGTTCTTGCGCAACATGCCATGGTCAACGAAGATACAGGTGAGATTTTTACCGATGGCCTTATTCAGCAACACGGCGGCAACAGAAGAGTCGACGCCTCCTGACAGTCCGAGAATAACCTTATCATCGCCCAACTGTCTCTTCAGTTCTGCCACGGTAGTGTCGACAAATGAGTCTGCGCTCGATTCCTGGTCTAAGCCACAGATGCCGACAACGAAATTCCTAAGCAGCTGTGTGCCCTGTACGGTATGGAAAACTTCCGGATGGAACTGAACTGCCCACACATCTTTACCATTGGTGTATGCGGCATATCTCACATCCGAAGTAGAAGCTATACACTCGTAGCCCTCCGGTATCGCCGTTATGGTATCGCCATGGCTCATCCAAACCTGTGAGTTGTCGTCAAAGCCTGCAAAGAGCGGATTTGTCTTGTCCACAGTCTGAAGATGTGCCCTGCCATACTCGCGTGAGTCGGCTTTCTCTACCCTTCCGCCCTGTGAGTGCGATATAAACTGTGCTCCATAACATATTCCCAACACCGGCAATCTTCCCATAAACCGGGAAAGGTCTACTTTGAAAGCCTCAGGATCATGAACTGAATAAGGAGAACCGCTGAGTATTACACCTATCACACCGCTGTCGTCTTCCGGATACTTATTGTATGGAAGTATCTCACAAAAGGTATCAAGCTCACGTACACGCCTGCCGATAAGCTGCGTAGTCTGTGAGCCGAAATCGAGAATGATGATTTTTTGTTGCATCTTGTATTCTTAATGGTATTTATGTTTGCAAAGATACTGCTTTTATTCAATACTTGCAAGAAAATCCTGAGCTTTATCCAAAGTATCAAGTTTTCCTACGTCCATAAGACGGAGGTTTTGAGGTACGAAAGCATGAATATCGAATTTGCCGCATACAGAAAGATAGAAATCAATAATGCTAAAACGCTCTGGCCATGACTGCATCACAGGGAATAGATGCGGGGATATGAGGTGAATGCCGGAAAAGGCATACATGTGATATTCTGACGGATTTATCTGTCCGTATGGAGACCGTACCTCGCCTGTAAGAATATTAGTCCATCCCACAAGACGCATACCATCGTCGAAAAGCAGATAGCGCTGCGTCTTTCGTTCCGAGACAACAAGCGTGGCAAAGCCTTTTGCATGGCGAAACAGCTCTGCAATGTCGAGATTGCTGAGAATATCAACATTATGTATGAGGACAGGCAAACCATCTGACCAACCGCCGAACAATCTGGAGGCATGGAGCAGTCCGCCACCTGTCTCAAGAAGCATATTGCGCTCGTCACTGATCAGTATATCCGTCCCTTTCAGATAATCAATTATCTGATCTGCAAAATGGTGCACATTGACTACAATTCGCTGTTGTGTTGGTGACGATGCCGCAAAACATTCATCGTAAGCCTTCTCGACTTCCGGTTGCTGTAGTTTGTCGAGCACATGTTGCAACAGCGGTTTTCCTGCCACAGGCACCAGAGCCTTCGGCATTCGGTCGGGAACAGGGTTCAGGCGGGTGCCGAGCCCCGCGGCGAATATCATTGCCTGCATAGTGTTGCAAAGATAGTGCAAAAAAGCGGAACGGCAAAATAAACACGCTGTTTTCTATAAAATAAGACCCTTCAAACAAAGACTTCAAACAACGACTATTTGTTATGGAGAAGAATATCCTAATTAGACCGTGAAATTAAAATATTTCTTGAAGTTTATTTGCTTTTTATGTTTTTATTTTTGTGGTATGAAAAAAAGTCGTACATTTGCATTGTAATTCCACTGCGTAAAAATACGCAATTCACTGCGTAAAATGTAGAGCTATGTATAAAAGGCCTGAATACCAAACGATTAAGCAACGGCTTGAAGAGCAAAGAAAGTTCATTCAAGTGGTTATGGGTGCCCGTCAGATAGGAAAATCCACTGTTGTAAAGCAAGTCTTGAACGATATAGACTTGCCTTATCAGTTTTTCTCAGCCGACAACGTGCCTGCATCAAACGGCACATGGGTGTCAAACTGTTGGGCAGCGGTACGCAGCCTGAAAGAGAATAAAGGATGGGAAAGCGCTATTCTTGTAATTGATGAGATTCAGAAAATAGCAAACTGGAGTGAGGCTGTGAAAAAAGAATGGGACAATGACACATTCCACGACCGCAATATCAAAGTACTGCTTCTTGGCAGCAGCCGTGTGCTGCTGGAAAAAGGATTGTCGGAGTCTTTAGCTGGCAGGTTTGAGGAAATTCGCATGAGTCATTGGGGGTTTAAGGAAATGCGTGAATGTTTTGGATGTACACTTGACCAGTATATATTTTATGGCGGATACCCGGGAGCGGCAACCCTTATTGATGACGAAGACCGTTTTCAGCAGTACATCCAGTCATCAATAATCGATGCCACCATAAATAAGGACATCCTTATGGATACCCCTATCAGTAAGCCGGCATTGTTCAGACAGACTTTTGAGCTTGGCGCCGCCTACTCTGGTGAATTGCTGTCACTAAATAAAATGCTTGGCACACTACAGGATGCGGGAAACACCACAACACTTGCCAGTTATATTAATCTTCTTGGCGAAAGCGGACTGTTATGCGGACTTCAGAAGTTCAGCGTTGACATGGCAAGACGAAAGTCGAGCATTCCTAAATTGCAAGTCTACAATAATGCTCTGAAGAATGTTTATTGCCCATTATCGTTTGAACAGTCAATCACAAACCGCAAGGAATGGGGCAGGATTTTCGAGTCTGGCATAGGGGCTTATCTTGTAAGTCAGGCATTTGTTCACCGTTTTGAAGTGTTCTATTGGCGCGAGCGCAACGATGAGGTGGATTTTGTGTTACGGAAGAAAAATTCTGTTGTCGCGATAGAAGTAAAGAGCAATGCGGAAAAGACAACGGCCGGTATTGAGAAGTTCAGACAAATGTATAAGCCAACCGACTCACTGATTATCGGTGAGTCGGGGATCAAAGCTGAGGATTTCCTTACTATGGATATAAGAAAGCTGTTCTGACGGTTAATTGCTTTTTCTCATCAAAGTATTTGAGGAGAAGAGTGTCGAACTTTACCAGCAAGTCAAAAAAGGTACAATCCTTAACAGTTGCATCAAACAGTGTGCCACTCTCACAGTCCGTCAGTCCGTAATAACTACAGAAATCCGCCAACGGGTTTATTTATAAATGTAGGTTCCAGAACCAACACATTTTGTCTTTCCCGAAGGCAAATATACCTTAGCCGTGGTGTTTGGGGGTACGGTTATGGTCAAACTTATTTTATTGGCACTCCGTTGCCAACAGCTCCTTATTATTCCATAAGGGGACGGGTGACTTGCAGAAACGCCATTGAGTGCAGATACTGAGTAGTCGGGCTTGATGATTATATTTTTGAATCCTGCCCCATTGCTGTCGGGACGTATGCCTGCAAGACATTCGTAGCACCATGTAAGCAAATCGCCAAGCAACATCACATGGTTTCCACTGTTCATCGACGGATTTGCAGTATCGCCATTCCACAATTCCCATATTGTAGTGGCTCCCCGCTTTACCATATATCCCCATCCCGGATAGGTGTCTATAGTAGCCATACGGTAGGCAATATCGCCATGACCTGAGTCTGACAAATATCTCATAAGCCATTGTATCCCGATAACTCCGGCACTGACATGACTGTCGTTCTGGTCTACAATTGTGGATATCAGACTGTCTTCTATGGCAGCCCGCCTGTCTGCCGGCGATATGCTCATTGCCAATGGCAGAAGGTTTGCAGTGACTGTACCGTTGGAATATATCCCGTTAACGAGAAACTTATCGTTAAGTGCCTGCTGTGAGATTGCAGCCTCATCTGCAAAATACCTCTCGTCATCAGTGTAGCCAAATTTACCGGCATAACGTTTCATCATATCGCAGATGTATGAATAATAAGCGGTGGAGATAAGTTGCCCGTCGGTCTTGCGGGATGGGTCCTGACTATGGACAAGCGACGGAGATTCAGGTGGCACACACCAGTCGCCATATCGGTCGTAGGTTACAAGTCCGTCATTGTAGTGCTTTTGACGCACGAATTTCAAGAATTTCTTTATTGCATCGTAGCTGTCTTGCATGGGGCGCAGGTCACCATATTGGCGGTAGAGCATGTCACAGGAGAAAGGCAGTGCGGCAGGCCATGTGATATTGCCATTGTAGAGCCGCCAATAAGCTGGTGACACATCGCTGATATTGCCGTCAGGACGCTGTGAGTCACAAATGTCACTTACCCACTTTGCATACAGGGCATGGTTGTTCATCAGATAACTTTCACCAAGACAGCCAACTGTGCGGTCGCCGAGCCACGGCATACGTTCATCGCGTTGTGGACAGTCAATAGGCATACCTTTATAATTGCTGCGTATTCCCCTACGGGCATTATCCACAATACTGTTGAGAATATTGTTCCCGCTGTTGTCTATGATTTTGAAGTCTGTACAGGCATCATCCATACGGTCGGCTACCAGTTCCCTTGTTATGTCTTTGCTGCATAAGTTGTCAGCCCCTGTAATCTCTATATACCGAAATCCGTAAAATGTAAATTCAGGTATGTAATCCGCCTGTTTCCCATTACATATATATGTGGCTGTTGCCTGTGCCCCACGCAGGTTGTCGACATAGAGCGTGCTGTCACCATCTTTGAGCAATTCGGCATGCCGTATGCAGACTGTATCACCTTTGTTGCCGTGGTAAGAAAGCCTTATGCGTCCTGCACCGTTGGTGCCGAAGTCGGCGATATAGCGTCCGTGATATCTATGTAGTTTTACAGGATTTGCTGTTTCATAAATGTGCATGTTCGGGGAAATATTCCCTCGAAGAATGCCTCTTGGCTGGTCCACAATGGAGGCATTCTCCCATGCATTGTCATCGTATACATAGCTGGTCCAATTGCCAAGTTCCTTGGTTGCATCATAACATTCACCGTCGTAGCCCGATGTTTTACGTATCGGACCGTTGGCAGTGAGTTTCCAAGTGGTATCAGTTGCAATAGTCTCATTGCTGCCGTCAGAGTATTCAACAATGAGGTTGGCTATCAGCTTGGGAAGTCCGTATGATGTGCGTACATTGGTCTGGTAGTTTTGCACCATTCCCGTGTAATGTCCTCCTGCGAGAACCACTCCTATCGCATTCTCACTGCTTAAGTCCGAAGTCACGTCGTATGTGTCGTATGCCACGGTCTTGTTATATTCTGTCGGCAATGGAGCTAAAACATCTTCACCAATGCGCTTCCCGTTGATAAAAAGCAGATAGTTGCCAAGTCCTGAAATGTGGATTGTCGCTTTCTTCACAGTTTTCCCAATTCTGAAAGTCTTCCGCAGATACCGTGCTGCCAATACACTATGGCGGCCAAGGATTTCGTTTTCCATGAGTGAGTCGGTGGCAAGCCATTTACCTTGCCAGATCTTTGCATCAAGCAAGCCTGTACTCCAATGAGCCTCCGCACTTGCCACAGCCTTACCTTTATTAGTAGTAACAAACACTTTCCAATAATATGTGTGATTTGGCAATAATGGTGAACCGTTATATTCAACCCATTGTGATGCGTCGGACCGCATAGTGCCGCTGTCCCACATGTCACCCATGTTCTTCGCAAGCTTGTCGTAAGACGAGGCTACAATAATCCTATATGATTTCTGCATAACGTTTTTCCTGTCTGATACGATTTGCCAGCCAAATCGTGGTTTATACACATCAAGCCCCGATGCGTCTATGCGTCCTTCTGTTGTAAGATGTGTCAGGGTGGCGGCAGCCTTTACATCCATGCAGCCAAGCAGTATTATTAGCAGTATATGGAATATCCTGTTCATTTCTTTAAAGTGTTTTTAATATGGTTTGAGTGTCATCCTGTCAACAGACGGCATACGGGCGCGGTCGTTGACAAGACGGATTATGTTGTTGCCCGGCCGGAGTGTTATATTTACGTCAATGCTCCGTATCTCCTGTGATTTGCGGACTTTGAGCTTTTTGCCCTGAGCATCGTTTATGCGTACAATAAACTCCGTCTCACTGTCAGAGATAATGTCAAGAGTCGCAACGTAGCTGCCGCCATTCTTGGAATATACGTTACGCCATTGCAGGTCGTTGCGTGGTGACGAGCCAAGGTTACTTATTCTTATGCCGCCGGAGCATCTGTTATCCTTTTCCATAACCGGTGTGCCCACGGCAAGAGGATTGTACAGCTCCTGATAGGCTGTCAGATAGGCAGTCTCCGCCTCATAGATTTTCCGCTCGTTCCTGATTTGGGCTTTGGCTTTGTACGCCTTTACTCCATGAGCGGGCACTGATACGGAAATGCTGTCGGTAAATGTACCGATGTTTTTCTGGAGCATAAGGTCTCTAAGGCTCACCTTTCCTCCTAAGTCAATGTCAGAGAAGCGCATAACAACATTTTGTGGTTCGTCTTCCGGATTATATAGAGCTACGGCGCGCACTGTGCTGTTTTCCTCCTCAATGTCCTTTACAAGAATATAAGCTCCCCCTTGTCTGTCAGCCACATACGCCTGCTTGCCCAGCGGGTCTTGGTTTATGGCTATCAGGTCTTTGTTTGTGATAAGACTCATAGTCTCAGGCTTGAGCGTTGTGAGGTCACATCCGATAAGCAGCGGCGATGACATGATGCACCACATGGCAAAGTGCGTCCTGTCCTCTTCGGGCGACAGCATCCGTCCCACCTCAAGCATATCCATGTCATTGTAGCCGTTCTCGGCGAAAGCCGAAAGATAGAGGTTTTGCGCTATGATATCTTTAACTGATTTCCAAGAGCAGGAGATGTCGCGGGATATGCGCCACGAGCCGCCAACCTCATCGACCCATGTTCCGGGATAGTCCCAGCGGCATACGTTGAGCCGCAGGTCCTTGCGCCCCGTAGCGTCCATTGCGTTCTTTATCTTGCGATAGGAAGTCTCCGGGTCGAGCGATGTCAGAGTGGGGTTCTGCCATGAGCTTCCGCCACAGAAGTCTACCTTGATGAAGTCGAAGCCCAGCTCGTTGAAAAAGAACCGGCAGTCTTCTGTCTCGTGCCCGTAGAGTCCCACATTCCATGCGATAGTGTCTTTGTCATAATAATATCCACACGTGCTTATCCCGGCGTCGCTGTATATGCCGGCCTTGAGGTCGAGCGAATGGATATGGTTCACAACAGGCTGCAGTCCGTCCTTAAATCTTGTAGGGTGTATCTTGAGCTTGCCTGTCTTTTGATCGCGGCCGCCGAAATATCCGTCATCTATATTTATATACCTATACCCTGCGTCATAAAGAGGCGAATTTCTCATAATGCTTGCCTGCCGCTTTATCAGCGAGTCACTGATGTGTACGCGATATGTGTTCCATGAACTCCATCCCATCACAGGCGGTATCTTTGCAACTGAGCCTGTTGCCATACAAAGGGAAAACGCTATCAGGGCTATGCGACCCACTATTCTTGCACTATTCTTATGGTCTTTCATTCTTTTCCGCTGTTTTTCCGTTTATGTTTTATCGAACTATCACTTTGTCCACATTCACATAGTTGCCATTACTCCCAGTTTCCGTACCTCGTTTGTCTTTCCAGCTCCAATGCTCGCCGAGGACTTCCACCTGCAGAGTGTAAGAGCCTTTCTTGTATTTCCTGCTGACAAACCGCAATCCGTTGTCTGCCACCTTACTGTAGAAATCCACATACGACTTGTGCAGCAACCTGCCCTTATTGTCAAGAATACGTATCTCGCCATATCCTCCTTTGTCATTGGCAAGTCCCTCTATGGCTATCTGCCGTCCTTTAAACGGAATGCTGATATGATGACCTTTGACACCTGATGACGCGCCCACATTAATTTCACGCCCAATGAACTTCTTGTCGCTGCCATCCATTATGCTCCATACGCGTTTATATTCCGGCACTGAGAGTTTCTCGCCGTCTACTGTCAGAGGCAACCATACACAGGTTGCCGCCTCGTCCTGATAGGGGTATGACCAGCGGTCACCCATATATATGTAAGTGGTCTTTCCGTCTTTTCTCAACGGGAAAACAAATGTGGACTGCGAGTTGTATGTCAGAGTGCCTTCCGGACAGAAACAGCCATGTCTCTTCCACGGTCCCTCAATGTTTGTTGCCGTGAAATAATAGTTGTCGTTGCGCTCCCACCCTGTGAGATTGGATGTGAGAAGATAATACATTCCATCTTTCTTAAACATCGCGGGCGACTCACCCATACCTTTTATATTGGCGGCTTGGGCAACTATGCTCCTATAGTCCTCGGCGAGCCTGTATATCGGACCGTGATGTATCAGAAGATAGCCAGTGCCGTCCTCATCCTGGAATGTTCCCATATCCCAGCGCTTCACAGGCTTGCCGTTATATAATATCGGACCGCAAAAAGTGTACTCTCCGTTTATTGTCGGTGATGTTGCCAGTGCGATATATGGATCGCCATATTTTTGGTTGTCGGCGTGCATCAGCATTATATATTCTCCCGTCTTGGGGCATTTCATCACCTTTACCCTCTCTCCGACACGTCCCGGTCCCAATATCCCGTCTTTTTGCTGCGGAAGCACTATCCGCTCAAACTTCCAATTTACCAGGTCGCTTGACGAGTAGCATCCAAAGCCGATGAAATTATTGTTGCCATGCGACTTGTATTCGCCGAACAGCCAATAGCGGCCGCCGTCTTCCACCACACAGGCACCGTGGGCGTTTACGATGTTTCCCTCTGTGTCAAACCAAGGCACACCGTTGTAAATTACTTGTTCGGCGTTATCGCGTGCATTTATCGAATGTACGCAAAACAATACAACTATTGCAATAAGAATTCTTTTCATTATCGTATAGGTCTAAATCAAACAATATTCTATTATGTCCGAAATGGCTCATGGCACAAAAGTACAGAAAAAAAAGACTTTGAAGCATGGACAATCGTACGAAAATCTGTAATTATGTCCACATTTTACGATTACGATGGCGAAACACCTATTTATTTAGCCCCAAGCACCTGCGTGACATTTTGCTCACGATGGCATATTCTGACCTCTATGCCAAACTTCTCATGCAGATGCTCTGCCAAATGCTGGGCTGAATATACGCTGCGGTGCTGACCGCCCGTACACCCAAACGAGAACATCAATGAAGTAAAGCCTCGCTGGATATATCTTCTGACATGTGCGTCAGCAAGCTTGTAAACGCTGTCGAGGAAAGTCAAAATCTCACCGTCGTCTTCAAGAAATCTTATCACAGGCTCGTCTAATCCCGTCAGTTTCTTGTATGGCTCATAGCGTCCCGGATTGTGAGTGCTCCTGCAGTCAAAAACATATCCGCCACCATTTCCGCTCTCATCCTCGGGAATTCCATTTCTATAGGAGAAGCTGAACACTTTAACAACCAACGGCCCTTTACCGTCGTATTTAGAATATGTCGCAGGCCCGTCAAGCGGATTTGCCTTATAAATATTTGTCTCTGTAGTTTTGTAACCATCGGCGCGGTTTGTCGCAGGCTGCTGAACATGTGCAAACTGCGGCAATCCGGTAAGCCTTTTCAACATATCCATCATATAAGCATACGGGAACACCTTATCGCCCATGGCAATGAGGTCACGAAGATTGTCCATTGCCGGCGGAATGCTGTCTATAAAGTGTTTTTTACGCTCAAAATACCCACGGAAACCGTATGCTCCGAGAACCTGCAACGTGCGGAACAGCACAAACAGCGACAGTCTTTTCACAAAATGCCTTACAGGTGGCACCTCTATATAATTTTTCAGCGAATTATAGTATTCCCACACCAGCTCTCTCCTCAACTTATACGGATATTTTGCCGATGCCTGCCACAAAAATGAGGCAAGGTCATAATAATAAGGTCCTTTTCTTCCGCCTTGGAAATCAATGAAATAAGGTTTGCCTTTTCCGTCAACCATAACATTGCGCGCCTGGAAATCACGATACAGGAAACAGCAGTCACCCTCAGATGTCAGATCTTTTGCGAACAACCGGAAATTAGCCTCAAGTTTCAGCTCATGGAACTCCAATCCCGTAGCTTTAAGGAAACAGTATTTAAAATAATTAAGGTCAAACAATACGCTGTCCTGATTAAACTCAGGTTGTGGATAGCAGTTGTTCCATTTTAGTCCACGGGCTCCCACTACCTGTATTTCAGGCAAAGCCCTTATAGTCTCAGTCAGCAACTTTTTTTCTTGCTGGTTGTATCTTCCACCCGACTCTCTACCGCCTCTTATGGCATCAAAGAGCGACATGTGGCCGAGGTCGGTCTGCAAATAACATGACTCATCATCGCTGACAGATAAAATTTTAGGCACTGCCAATTTTCTGTCAGCAAAATGCCTGCAAAGATAAATAAAGGCATGATTTTCGTCACGGCTTGTCCCCATCACTCCAACCACGCTTTTAGCGCCGGCATCGTAAAGCCTGAAATAGCGTCTGTTGCTTCCTGCCAAAGGCATTTCCTCTATACTCACGGGCTCCTCGCCCTTCCATTTTTGATATAGTTGTATAATCTCCTGCATGTGTTCTTATAATTTTTGTGCTAAGGTACGCATTATTTTCGACATAAAGGCTGCAATAAGACAAAAAAATCGGATGTCTCACGACAACCGATTTTCAAAAAACAAACTACTTAAAAACTAATCTACTAAAACAAATCAAATTATTCCGTCTCATCAACGAGACCTTTATATCTTTTATCCAATGCAAAGGTACCATCTTTTTTTGTGCTCGCAAACAAAAGTTACAGAAAAACGCAAATATTTTAATAAAAACAACAAAAAAAGAGACATCCCATAGAGGAATGCCTCTTTTTTGTTATGCAGACTTTGCAATAATGATATTATTTAGTCTGTTTTATTATCATGCATTTACATCATGCCGCCCATACCTGGCTGTGCCATCGGAGCCATAGCCTTATCATCTGGCTTGTCGCAGATGAGGCACTCTGTGGTAAGGAAGAGACCTGCTATTGAGGCCGCATTCTCCAATGCCACGCGGGCAACCTTTGCAGGGTCAATGATACCAGCCTTACGCAAATCCTCATAAACGTCCTTACGGGCATTGTATCCGAAATCGCCCTCGCCCTCACGGACCTTGTTTACAACTACAGAGCCTTCGCCACCGGCATTGGCGACAATCTGACGGAGCGGCGACTCAATGGCACGCTCTATGATATTGATACCAGTCTGCTCGTCGGCATTCTCACCCTTCACGTCTTTCAAAACATCAAGAGCGCGGATATATGTCGTACCGCCACCGGCAACAACACCCTCCTCCATAGCAGCGCGTGTTGCGCAAAGAGCATCGTCAACGCGGTCTTTCTTCTCTTTCATCTCAACCTCGCTGTTGGCACCAACATAGAGCACAGCAACACCACCAGCCAATTTAGCCAGACGCTCCTGAAGTTTCTCCTTGTCGTAAGAGCTCTTGGTGTTTGCAATCTCATTCTTTATCTGAGCCACACGGTCAGCTATGCTCTCCTTTTCTCCGGCACCGTCAACGATTGTGGTATTGTCTTTAGAAACAGTAACCTTCTTGGCGCTTCCGCACATGTCGAGTGTAGCCTGTTCAAGTTTCAATCCCTTGTCCTCACTGATTACCACACCACCTGTAAGCACGGCGATGTCCTCGAGCATAGCCTTGCGGCGGTCGCCGAAGCCAGGAGCCCTTACAGCACAAATCTTCAATCCGCCACGCA
>CABSIA010000076.1 GCA_902477645.1 uncultured Prevotella sp.
GTGGAGCGATTTATAGGCGATGAACAGGACGTATTGGATGTCGTTCCATGTACGCAGGTAAATGTCGAGCGGCTTGTCCTGCTTGCGGTATTTCACGGCATTGTCCATGAGGTTGAAGATAACGTTCTGGAAGTGCATCTCGTCGACGTAGATTGCCGAGTCTATCGCCTCTATCTCTGTATATATCTTGCCCCCAGTGTGCTCGACTCTCAGCGAGAACGATTTTGAGACAGTCTCCACCATCTCGTTAAGGTCAAGCGTCCTCTTCTTGAACACAGCCTTCTTCTTGTCGAACATCGACATCTGCAGAACTTTCTCCACAAGGAAGCGCAGACGTTTTGTCTCGTCGTTTATCACTCCGCCAAGATGCGCCATCATCTGCTGACTCTTCGTCACGCTGTTGTCGTTTAGCATCTGTGCGGCAAGCGATATGCTCGCTATCGGAGTTTTCAGCTCGTGGGTCATGTTGTTTATGAAGTCGTTCTTTATCTCCGAGTATCGCTTCTGGCGGAATATCAGAGCGATGGTGAAGATGAACGTCACGAGCAGAACCAGCGTGAACACGACCGACGGCAACATGAAGCGTATGCTCGAATAGATATAATTGCTCATGTCGGGGAAATGTATTCTCACCACTCCCGTCTTGTTTGCAGGGTCGTTGCGGAACAGAAGCTGTGAATAGGTGTACTCTACTCCATCGCCGGTGTAGTCTGGACAACGGTAAACCTCACGCCCGTCTTGTGTCGAGACAGTGAAATGGTATGGTATGTTTATGCCGTTGTTCATCAGCTCCGCCTTTATATCCTGGTCGAGCAAGCGGAAATTTATGCGCTCTTTCAGAGGTTTCTCCGATGCCTGATAGAGAATGTTGTAGACCACCTCGTCGAGCAGTGCCTTCTGATAAACATATCTGTTTTTAACTATCTCCTGCAGCGACTTGCTTGCCTCGGAAATAGAGTTGCGGTCTGAGCGCAATATCATGGCCTTTGGCATCTGCGACGGACGGGTTGCAATGGTCTTCAGCTCAAACGAGGAATATATCGTGCCGTCCTTTCCTGTCACCGAATATTGGTGCGACTGCTGTATTGTGTCGTCATCGGGACTGCCGCTCCGTGTGCCTACGGAGTCTTGTCTGAAGGCTTTTCTCTCGGTCTCGTTGACATCCTTCTCCAAGTAGCGGAGAGTCTGGTTAAGCTCCAGATTTCTCGAGGCTTGATACAGAGCGCGGGTCACTGACTCGTCGAACTGCTCCTTCTTCATATTCGCCATTTCCTGGATGTATGTAAGCTGCAGCCCAAGCAGAACCACAAACGACAATCCCATTATAATGGCAATAGCCCATATTGTTTTCTTCTTCATGTCGCAAAGATAAACATTTTCTTAAACGCTTAACATTTACACGTTAACAAAATATCTAAAATTGCAAGAAATTAACAATAATAGATGCTTATAATTAAATATTTTAAAGCAACTTTATGTAAACGACAACAAAAACTGATAGAAATAACAAGTGCAAATATAAGAGTTGCACTGTTTGGCACATTAAAATAATTCAGATATTGAGCATACTTTGACAAGACAGAACCGTTGAGGCAAAAAATAAATGAAGTTATAAAGAAATAACTGCTTGGCATATCTGCAAGACAACATCCATCCTAACAACAACTTCAAAACAAAGTTAAAGCAATTGTCAGCCCAAAATCCCAACATCAGTTTGCACGCTATGGGAAACACTTATGGCGTTAACTCTGAGTCCGTAACATAAAAAAACAACTTACGCCCGAGACATCGCTAATGTCTGGATACCCCAAAAGAGGCTGCGCCTATTTTGGCACAGCCTCTTTTTCGTATATAAAAAATTATCTTATCCTATCCATGCTCCTTACGAGTTTCTCATCCTTGATAATTCCGTGGCGTGCCATTACGAAGAATATAATATTCAATAAAGGCAGGCAAACTGTGATGGAAGGACGGAATGTGCCCGTAGAGTCAAATACCGATGTCCAGCAGAATGCAAGATAGCAATACCATGCAACTTGGAGCAGTATGCCATTAACACACAAGCGGGCCTGCAAAGGACGTTTGCTGTACATAAAAATGGTAACCAACGTCAGCATAAATGTCAATACATTCACAGCAAAGAGGGGGGCGGTGACGAATGAGCTTCCACCCTCACCCTTAATTACGCACAGGCAGTATGCCTTGTCTGCTACGCCCATTCCGGCAGGCTCAACATTTCCCAACGGGAAAAAAACACCAACCATTGTCAGAATGACAACAGCGAGAAGAAATAAGGTTTGCTTACGCTGTAACATCAATCCTGCTCTGTTGTAGCATCCTTTGAAGGATCGCGCCAATAAATATTTCCCTCTACAAACTCCTCTGTTGCAAGGAGTGTCGGCTTTGGCAGCTTCTCGTAATATCTTGAAATCTCAATCTGCTCACGGTTCTCGAAAACCTCCTCCAGAGAATCGTTATAACTTGCAAATTCAGCAAGTTTCTTGCTCAAGTCCTGTTTGATTTCTGCCGAAATCTGGTTTGCTCTCTTTGAGATGATAGCAACACTCTCATAAATGTTTCCAGTATCCTCACACAGATCCATTATGTTTCTGGTAACTGTGTTAACTGGAGCCTTAGACTTTTTGTAATCCATTGATGATATTAATTTATAATGTTGTTAATCTTTTGTTATCTGCTTGCACTTCTTAATATATTTCTCAGCCGTGGCACGCTCTTTCGAGTCCGGGTACTCGTTTATGAAACCGTAGCATTCATCCTCGGCATCCTGATAGCGCTCGAGTTTCTTCTCCTCCACGCTCTGCTGCGCCAGCTCGAACTTGCTTTTCATGACAAGCAGTGCAAACTCCTCGCGCATTGATGTGTAAGGATAGTCTTTCAGGGCGTTTTGCGCCGTTATGATGCATGCCTCGTAATTGTTTCCTCCGCTTGTGCAGTTGCCGAAATACGAGCCGAGGTCGTAATATAGCTGCGCTGAATGAAGCTCTTTCTGTACGAGTTTGTCCTGAAGCTCAAACAGTCTCTGCTGCGCCTGGGGCTTCAAGGCCGCATCAGGGTAAATATCAAGAAACTCCTGGAAAGAGTTTATAGCCATAACTGTCATCGACTGGTCGAGGCGAGGCTCGGGAGTGCTCATATAGAGGCTCTGGGCCGCATAAAATTTCGCAATCTCGGAATACACGCCACGAGGATAGCTTGAGCAATATTTCTTGAAATACTCGGCTGCTGTCTCATAGTCCTTGTTGCAATATTCCGCCATTGCCAGCATGTAGAGACTCTCCTCGGCATTGTCCGTGCCCTTCTCCAAAGTTATCAGCTCCTGCAGAAGTGTTATTGTACGTGTGTACTGCCCCTTGGCGAAACACTCTTTCGCATACTCGTATTTATAGTGAAAATCGCTGGCTTTATACACTTTGTTGAACTCGTGGGCACAACTGCTCAAAAGCAGCAAAGCAGACAGCGCAATTGTAAGTGATTTCTTCATGACTATATTTTTGAACTGCAAAATTACACATAATTCCATTATTCACAAAGCATGTTACATGTTTTTTAGCAAAAAATGACATTAAATAATGGAAAATTAGTAATTTTGCGTTATGAATTTCAAGCTGACATCAAAATATAAGCCCACAGGCGACCAGCCTGAGGCTATCGGACAACTGACTGAAGGCATAGAGCATGACGTGCCGGCACAGGTGCTGTTAGGCGTTACAGGCTCGGGCAAGACATTTACTGTGGCCAACGTGATAGCCAACGTCAACAAGCCGACTTTGATACTTAGCCACAACAAGACTCTCGCGGCGCAGCTTTATGAGGAAATGAAAAGTTTTTTCCCAGAAAATGCAGTGGAGTATTATGTGTCTTATTATGACTACTATCAGCCCGAGGCCTATATTCCGTCAAAGGACATTTACATAGAGAAAGACCTTGCGATAAACGAGGAGATTGACAAGCTCAGACTTGGAGCGGTAAGTGCCTTATTGTCAGGCAGAAAAGATGTTATCGTCGTATCTTCTGTCTCGTGTATCTACGGCATGGGCGGACCTACGGCGATGAGCGAGGGAATAATAAAAATAGGGCGCGGACAAAAACTTGACCGCAACGAGTTTTTGCGTCAGCTCGTTGCCTCTTTGTATGTTAGAAATGACATAAATCTTGAACGTGGAAATTTTGCCGTCAAGGGTGACACGGTAAGCGTCGCCATGGCTTACAGCGACAACATTCTGAGAGTTGGATGGTGGGACGACGAGATTGACTCCATAGAGGAAGTCGACTCTGTGACCATGCGCCGGATCTCATCGTTTGAGACCTATCAGATATATCCGGCAAACCTTTTCGTCACATCGCAGGACCAGCAGCAGAAAGCCATACGCATGATACAGGATGACCTCGTGAGACAGATAGATTTCTTCACAGATCTCGGTGACAACATTAAGGCGCAGAGGATTAAGGAGCGTGTGGAGTACGACATGGAGATGATTAAGGAACTCGGGCACTGCTCGGGCATAGAGAACTATTCACGGTATTTCGACGGCCGCGAGCCTGGCGAGCGCCCTTATTGCCTGCTCGACTTTTTCCCGAAAGATTATCTTATGGTTATTGACGAGAGCCACGTAAGCGTGCCGCAAATAAACGCCATGTATGGAGGCGACAGGGCGAGAAAGCAAAACCTTGTGGAATTTGGATTTCGTCTGCCCGCAGCTTTCGACAACCGTCCGCTGAGGTTTGAGGAGTTCCACGACATGATTAATCAGGTGATTTACGTGTCGGCCACTCCTGCCGACTACGAGCTGCAGGAGGCTGAGGGCATTGTGGTAGAGCAGATTATCAGACCCACAGGATTACTTGACCCCGAGATTGTGGTTAAACCCTCAGAAAACCAGATAGACGACCTGATGGAGGAGATTTTAACAAGATGTGGTAAGAATGAGCGTACGCTTGTTACAACACTGACAAAGCGGATGGCTGAGGAGCTGACCGAATATCTGCTTGAGCACGACATAAAAGCAAGCTACATTCATAGCGATGTGGCAACTCTGGACAGGGTGAGAATAATGAACGACCTGAGAGCCGGAGTTTACGATGTGCTCGTTGGTGTAAACCTTTTGAGAGAGGGACTCGACCTGCCCGAGGTTTCGCTTGTTGCAATTTTAGACGCCGACAAGGAGGGATTTCTGAGAAGCCACAGGAGTCTGACACAGACTGCCGGACGCGCCGCGAGAAATGTCAACGGCAAGGTAATCATGTATGCCGACAACATAACGGAGAGCATGCAGAAAACCATCGACGAGACATATAGAAGGCGCACCATTCAGTTGAAGTATAACGAGGAGCATGGCATTACGCCACAACAGATACAGAAATCGATTAAGGGAACTTTGGCCGCAGCTGACACAACAGACAAAAAATCCGACAAGCCAAGCCAGTATAATATTGACGCTTATATTGAGCCAG
This sequence comes from uncultured Prevotella sp., assembly GCA_902477645.1. Taxonomy (GTDB): domain Bacteria; phylum Bacteroidota; class Bacteroidia; order Bacteroidales; family Bacteroidaceae; genus Prevotella. The sequence continues at coordinate 5,473 of CABSIA010000076.1, forward strand.
ATGCCGGAGCTTTTGCCGCAGACCCGATTGTGAAAAACATGTCGGAGACAGAGCTTAAAAAGAGCATTGAGAACACGGTGGCGCTTATGAAAGAGGCTGCAAAAAATCTTGACTTCATGCAGGCCGCACAATATCGTGACGAGATGCTGCGCCTGCAGGATATTCTTGAAAAAAGGCAAAAATCTCATGCAATATAATTACATAATAAAGTTATAGCTATAGCGGATGCTATATTTTTTGAGTTAAAATTTGCTTAATGGCATTATAATAACTCATAATTTTGTACTTTTGCCTAAAATTATAACATCATAGAAAAAATGAAGAAATTAATTGTTTCAATATTGATGCTTGCTCCACTGGCAAGCTTTGCCCAAAACACTTGGGAAGTGCCTACAACAGAGAAGAAAGAGACAACACAGAGAAAGGCTCTATTTGAGGGCAAGAAAAAGACTATAGATGCCAAATATCTTGCCGGAGCCGTGCCGGAAGTAGACGGCAAAGTCACTTTCACCCTCGACTTGGATGTTGCAGGGAAAAGCGCTGATGAGATTTACAACAAAGTTTTCAACGTGTTGCAGGAAATGACAACCGAAGAGAACCAGATAAAAGAACTTGCAGACAAAAGCAAGATTGCCGTTGTAAATAAAACAGAGCATACTATAGCTGCAAAATACAAGGAGTGGCTCGTCTTCAGAAACTCGGCTTTGTCACTCGACCGTACTGTTTTCAACTATACCATTATCGCAAAAGCTACCGACGGACACCTGAACCTCACGCTCTCACGAATAAGCTATCAGTATGAGTTTGAACGTAACGATGCAGAAGGTATGAGTGTATCGGCAGAGGAATGGATATCTGACAAGGCTGCATTGAACAAGAAAAAAACGGGACTTCTGAAATATACAAAGAAATTCCGCATAAAGACCATCGACCGCAAGGACAATATTTTTGAAACTATAAGCAATGCTCTTAGACAGTAAGTTAGACCGGAACAAAGGCAGGTTCTTTAAAATCAGAAACTGGCTGAACATCATTTTCATATTAGCAGCTGTCACAGGAATGGCTATCAGCTATTTCGGCAACTCAACTATAGGATTTATCGTGATAATTGCCGCGATTGTCCTTAAATTTGTAGAATGTATATTACGTTTAATACATTGATGAAAAAAACACTCGCTGCATTATGTCTGATTATTTTCTTTTCTATAGGCGTAAACGCTCAGGAAAGATTTAACCAGATCAACGAGAACGGTGAAATATCTACACGCGGAACATCAGGACGTAACAAGCGCGACTCGCTCGGTTCTGACAAAAAAATACCCGTCGGCATTCATGCATGGACTGTCGACAGCAAATTTGGCGACATAAGGCCTGCTGCTGTCGACACTGTTTCCCACATGTTTATGAACAGCATATTCACAACTGGCATGAGAGGCGAATACAACACCACTGGAAACCTCGGTGCCCCTCGAATAGCCAGACTTTTCATAGACAGATGCGACGATGGGCAGTTTATTTTCACCCATCCCTACGACTTCATTATTAAGCCGATAGACGAACACAAATTCACTAATACTCTGTCGCCATTTACTAATCTTACCTACAACACGGCTGGGGACAGAACAAACGGCGAAGACCATTTTACGGCAAAATACGCAATAAATGCAGGCAAAAAGTTTGGCGCAGGATTCAAGTTCGACTATCTGTATGGCAGAGGATATTACCAAAACCAAAGCACATCGCATTTCAACTATACCATGTACGCCTCGTATCTTGGCGAGAGATACCAGGCACACACCATCATTTCGACCAACCATCAGAAGGTTACAGAAAATGGCGGTATAACAAACGATGACTATATTGTTCATCCGGAATCGTTCAACGAGTCGTTCCGTACTTCTGAAATTCCGGTAAATCTTGACAGAAACTGGAACCGGAACGACAACCTCCATTTGTTTCTCTCTCATCGTTATAGCGTAGGCTTCAAACGCAAAGTGCCTATGACAAAAGAAGAGATTGAGGCAAAGAGATTTGCCATGGCTTCGCAAAAGGAAAATGCCGAGCGAAAGGCACGGGAAGAGGCATTGAAGAATAAAAATGAGGATGGTGAAGACGAAGATTTTGAAGAAGACTACGATGCCAAGAAAAAAACTCAAACTTTTGCAGGCAGGCCCGACAACGCCACGATTGCAGGCCCGGCAGTTGCCGACACAACAAAAACAGACTCAACGGCTTTGGCAAATACACGCATTGCTGTAAACGGCAAGGCGGCAGCCGACTCGCTGTTGGCAAAAGAAAGCAAATTAGCAGAGGACACCACATGGCTGAAAGACGAGTATGTGCCTGTAACAAGTTTTATCCATACACTGCAGGTTGACAACTACCGGCGCATTTATCAGGCATACGACACACCTGAAGATTTTTACGCCGACACATACGATGTGACAGAGAAATACGCAGGCGACTCCATTTACGACCGTACAAAGATGCTAAGCGTTAAAAATACATTTGCGCTGTCGTTGCTCGAGGGTTTCAACAAATGGGCTAAAGCAGGCGTAAAACTCTTTGCCGCTCACGAATTGCGAAAGTTCACCTTGCCTGATGTCTTGGCAGACAGAACGTTCAACGAGAACAACATAAGCGTTGGCGGACAACTGATAAAATCGCAAGGCAAAACATTGCACTATAACGCATTAGGCGAATTTTTCGTAGCCGGAGAAGATGCTGGAAACATAAAGATTGACGCATCTGCCGACTTGAATTTCCGTCTGTTTGGAGATACCGTGACATTGGCGGCAAGCGGTTTCTTCCATCGCACAAATCCGACTTTCTACTATCGCCACTACCAGTCACGGCATTTCTGGTGGGACAACAGCAACCTTGACGCAATAACGCACACCCGCATTCAAGGACTATTTGGCTACCGCAAGACACGCACTACGGTCAGAGTTGCCATAGACGAAATCCAAAATCTCACGTATTTTGGCTCTTCATATTCTGTTGACGACGAGTTCAACCGCAAGGCTACAAAGGTAAATGTCCGTCAGGCAGACGATGCCGTGAGCCTCATCACTGTATCTCTGTGTCAGGACTTTAAGCTGGGGCCGCTCAACTGGGAAAATGTCGTGACATGGCAAAAGTCAAGCAAGGAATCTGTTCTCCCTGTACCGTCGCTCAACATTTACACAAACCTTTTCTTGAGATTTAAGATTGCCAAGGTTTTGAGTTGTGACTTCGGTGCCGATATGCGCTATTTCAGCAAATATTATGCTCCCGACTATACTCCGGGTATAGGTCAATACACAGTGCAGGAAGGCGATAACAGAGTTGAGATTGGAAACTATCCCCTCGTAAACGCTTATCTTAACTTCCATCTGAAACATACAAGATTTTTTGTGATGATGAGCCATATCAATGCTGGCAACGGAAAGGCTAATTATTTCTTTGCCCCCCACTACCCTCTCAACCAAAGAATTTTGCGGTTCGGCGTAAGCTGGAATTTCTTCAACTAATTTTTACAGACAATGAAGACAAACTCACCTCGTGCCTGGTTTCTTGCAGCACGCCCGAAGACTCTTACAGGAGCAGCCGTACCTGTTATGATGGGATTTGCTCTCGCTATCAACGAGTCTGGGGCGGATGGATTTCGCATTGTCCCTGCCGTCTTGTGCATGCTGTTTGCATTCATTATGCAAATCGATGCCAACTTCATCAACGACTACTTCGACTGCAAGCGTGGAAACGACGACGAGACCAGACTTGGTCCTAAAAGGGCATGTGCTGAAGGATGGATAACCATGAGCGCAATGTGGAAAGGCATAATTTACACAACACTGCTGGCATGTGCCGTAGGCCTGCCACTCATCTGTTATGGCGGCTATATAATGATATTGATAGGCGTGGCATGCGTAATTTTCTGCTTCCTGTACACAACGCTCTTCTCATACCTTGGCTTGGGCGACATTCTCGTACTGGTATTTTTCGGAATAGTGCCGGTATGCACTACGCAATATCTGTGTGTGTCACAAAATCCAACATATTCTGCTGATTTGACAGGCATAAACATTCATGGACTGATATTCTCCCTTGCCTGCGGTTTTGTGATTGACAGTCTGCTGATTGTAAACAACTACCGCGATATTGAAAACGACAGAAAGGCAGGAAAGAATACCATTATCGTACGTTTAGGCAAACAGAACGGATTGCGCCTGTATCTCGTCACAGGCTTTTTAGGTATCGTTCTTTCTGCTGCAACATACGCTTGCCTGTTCAGCCTTACGACAACGCTCATCTGTACATTGGCACTTTTGCCTTACACCCTACTCCATGTTTCCACATACAAAAACATGAAAACTATTGGCGAAGGACGCAGGCTGAACACCACTCTCGGCCAAACAGCCCGCAACATGTTTGTGTTTGGACTCTCTTCGGCTTTTTCCTTGGCTATTGCCTCATTAATATAGAGGTATTTTTTGTTTTTTAACACCATTAAAATATGCAGCAGCAAGTAGACCTCACCTTGATGGAGTTTGTAGAACAGCAGATTTTGCCACGCTATGCGGCATTTGGCAAAAGCCACGGAATGTTCCATGTCACCCGTGTGATAAACAATATTATCGGACTCGCACGCCAAGTTGGTGCCGACATCAACATGGCATACACAATTGCGGCATACCACGATTTGGGCATGGAGGGGCCAAGAGCCATACACCACCTGACAAGCGGAAAAATTCTTGCTGCCGACGCAAGACTGAGAAAATGGTTCTCGCCTGAGCAGCTTAAGATTATGCGTGAGGCTGTTGAGGATCACCGCGCCTCTGCATCGCATGCTCCAAGAAGCATTTACGGAAAACTCGTTGCAGAGGCCGACAGAGATATTGAACCTGAAATTGTATTTACCCGTTGTATTGAGTTTGGATTGGAAAGAGAGCCCGGCAAAGGCAAGGAATGGCATTGGGAGCGTTTCGCATCACACATGGAAAACAAATATTCTATAAACGGATACATAAAACTATGGATTCCAAACTCACCAAATGAACAAAGGCTAAAAAAACTTCGGACTATAATTGCAGACAAGGACAAACTTCGCCGGCAATTTGAAATTTACTACAATAAAATGAAAGGTGAGCAAAACGAATAGAAAATAAGGAAAAGTATCTACAGCGTTTGTATTTCACTAATTTACGAATAGACAACACGTGGACAACAGCCTCCCGGAAATGGAGCGTATTTTGGACAACATTTCTGTTCATTAGTATTCACAATCGTGTTCAAATGCACATACCGCTTAAAAACACTATAGGCGGTATGCTCTTGAAAATCAGAACATACCGCCTAAGTAGCTTATTATAAAGGTCTATTGCCTGTTATTCGATGGCAGCCTGCGCCGCTGCTAAGGAATACTGATTATCAACTACATAGATAGGGTTTGGGAAACATTTGGGAAACATTTGTTTCATGTACTGCACATTCTGCTTCCTTGTGCCAATCGATTATTCTCCATACCTTTCTATACTTCTTTCAATTATTTCTGTTTTTGGGGGTTAATACTAACTGCGTCACATGCCTGCTTGCACGTTCTGCAAATTTTGCTTGCAAAATTAACGAATAATCTACAGAACACCAAACTTTCTGCAAGTTATTCACGCTTTACGTGCAAAATATGTCGTTTCTATGATGAACAAACATCTAATCATATACTCCAGGGGGCAGTTTCGCTTTTCAGTAAAAAGAAAAGGATTGCCCGTTCATGCGGTTTAGGTTTAAGTTTAGAAAGGCTTATATATATAATAAGGTAGGTAAACTTGAATAGCGACAGAACAAGTTTATTTTCCAGGTTTAAGAAGGGCATGTATATATACATGGGGTAAGATAAACCTAAACCACTTCCTGCCCCTTCATCCTTGTCCTTTTCTTTTTACTGAAAAAAGAGTCTCCTGCAAAGGCTTTTTGCCAATCGCAGAAGACTCTTTTGTTTTTCTATGAATATTTCAACACCCTACTTCATATACTCATAAATGAAGATAGGGAAACTGTTCAGTATGGCCACACTTTCGTTTGGCTTTACATACTTCGTCACTTGGTTGTTGAATACAGCCAATTGACCGATCTCGGATTTCTCTCTGGGCATAGTGAACAACCCTGTTGTCAGCAGGTTTGCCTTACAGACATTCATTGCCCTCAGATACTCCCAGTTATCCTTTACCTTCAGATATTTGTCCTTGGTGGGAGTTTCTCCATCCTTGAACAGCAGATGGTCAAGGCTATCGTATGCGGAGAACTCGCGTGCCAGACGCTTGAAGTCTTTGCAGGCTTCCCGTCCAATGGTATAGCTGGCATACGCATCATCAGGCAATTCCTTGGTGTAGCGGATGGATTCAATCATGGGATAGTTGATGTAGAGTTTGCCGTTGTCGGTTTCATCATCAAATAGTGTCAGCATCTCTTCCACGCGCCTGTTGATTTCGTCAAGCGAAAGTTGGGAGTTTTGGAAGTCATAGTCGAAGAACAGGAATATTTCAGAAATATCCGAGTTCCTTATGCCGTCCAATGTCGCATCGCCTCTATCGGCAAGACGTTCTCGCATGAGAGCGACAATATCACCATCCCCATCATACTCTTGCAGCTCGTTGTATAGGTCATAGATATTGTTCCCGAAAGAACAGATGATATTCTCGTTCTGCTTCGGGAAATACAACCTCTCTAATGTCCTGTACAGACGAGGTTCACGTTCGTCGCCTTCAAATACAAACAGTATCATAAGCCAAATGTTCCGCCTCTATAAAGTTTCTCCAGATTGTGTCCAAAGCGCAGTTCCTTGTCTGTCATGTCGCAGATGGCTTTAATCTGGTTGTCTCTGAGAATGAAGAAGCAGTCGGGACGGAGCAGATCATTGCTCAACAGGAAGGTGTCGTGAGTGGTTACAAACACCTGATTGCTTCCCTCAAACAATCGCTTGCAAATCTTATAGGACAATTCATGGTGGTAGAAAGCATCAAACTCGAGAAGGAACACGAATGAAGCATTATCCATTTCCTTTAGCCAATAGTATTGAAGCTCCAGATTCTTTGTACCTGTGGATGCCACCCATTGGAATGGTATTCTCACGCCGTCCATCAGACAGTAAAGCACGTTCTCACCTTGCGCATTGGGAGCAAACTCATACTCTTGTCCACTAACCTCTTTCAGGTATGCAGCAAAGTCATCGGCAAGTTTGTGTGTGATAATATACTCCTCAATGTTGCTTCCTCCCCCTTTCAAGCCAATGAACTCGCGGTTATCCAAGCTTCTGAAGAACAGCATATTCTCAACAAAATCCCGGAGCAAGAGCAGGGCGTGCCCCTTGGGAAGAGGCACAGAACCAAGCAGGTAGTTGACAATAGAGATGTTGTTTGCACTATCCTTCAGGCTATCAACCGCTGTCTGTGTCAATCCAAACTCGTTGGCAACGTTCAAAACACCTTTATCCTTCAACAGCACCTCATTGCCATCCACAATCAGCTGTTCACGAACGATGTTGCCCTTCATCTCCAAAGCCACCTTGCTATAACTATACAATAAGGTATGCCCGCCCAGGACAAATGTGTACTCAAATTCCACCGGCAGGTCTTGATAGCCGGCACAAGCATAATTCAGGTAATAGTCTGGCTTCTTCCATTTATGAGACAGATGGTTGGCAATATCGAAGATAGCCAAACCGAAATTTGACTTTCCTGCTCCGTTTGGACCATAGATGATGCCATTCTTGACAACACCTTCTTGAACGGCATCAGCATTAAAAGAGTAGTTGCTTGGATGGGACAAGTCCCATTCAATACGATGCTTAAAGCCTTTATAGTTTGTAACTGCGAATTGTGTAAGCATATCTACTTGTTTTTATTATTATTTGAGGGTACAAAGTTACTAATAAAATGCTGTTCCGTAAAATAATTACGGCATAAAGCGTAATTTCGAGCTAATTTTTAATATTCAAGGGTCATTTTTCTTTGTTAGACGTTCAAAAATTACGCCTCATAAAATATTCTCTCTGTTGAATCGAGCACAATATCGCACTCTTTATGATATACGCATTTGCATATTATATCAAAAGTGATATTATGTGCATGCTTACATAATGCAAACGTAATCCTTACAAGCTTTGGCCTAATAATGGGATGTCACTCTTTTTTATTGATAGATGAATATCCACAAGCATCTTTCATATACTCATACACTATAGCAAAAGCATTTACCTTTGTTGCAACCATTCCATAATCTATACTCTTATTGAGATACCATAGAAAGGAAACTCTCAAGCCTTATTTACGCAATCAGTAGCACTTTATAGTATGATTATTGAAAGAAAATCATACTTCTATTGTAATATGTGTTAAGTA
>CABSIA010000077.1 GCA_902477645.1 uncultured Prevotella sp.
AGCACCACACTTTCCTACAAGGTGGAAGCCAAAGGCAAAGACCGTGACGAGATAGCGTTTTTCGCCAAGTTCGTGCTATGCTCCAACAACGAGTACTTGCCTGTAATCATTGATGCAGGGGAAACACGCTATTGGGTACGCAAGATAGACCGCTTGCAGTCTGATGATACCGACTTCCTGCAAAAGCTGAAAGCGGAGATACCCGCCTTTCTTCATTTCCTGCAACACAGAACACTATCCACCGAAAAGGAAAGCCGTATGTGGTTTGCTCCATCGCTGTTGCATACCGAAGCCTTGCAGAAGATAATCCGCAGCAACCGTAACCGACTGGAGATAGAGATGCACGAGCTGATACTTGACATCATGGATAGTGTCGGCACGGACACATTCTCGTTCTGCTACAACGACATTCTTCTGTTGCTGGTACACTCGCAGGTAAAAGTGGAGAAGCACCAAGTCCGAAAGGTGTTGCAGGAGTGTTGGAAACTTACGCCTGCACCCAACGGACTGACCTATACCACCTACCAATTCAACTACAATCGGGAGTGTCGGTATGAGCCTGTAAAACGGGTCGGTCGTTTCTATTCTGTCACGAGGGAACAACTTGAATCCCTGTAATATCATTCTTTTTTTTGTTGAATTGATGAATAAGGATATAACTATGCTGACAATAAACAATATACACTCTCAACAAAATCTCAACAATCGAAAAGAGAAGTTGAGAGAGGAACAGCACCCGATTGTTGATTTCTCTTTTGGCGAGTGGTTTGTTGAGAAGATGTTGAGCAAATATCTTTCTGTAAATAAATGTGTTATATAAGCCATTCAACAAATCAACGTTTTTACAATCATCATCAAATCTATAGAATATCATGAACATACAAGAAGTTAAACAAATCAGAATCGCAGACTATCTGCAAAGTTTGGGTTACACGCCCGTCAAGCAACAGGGCAGCAGCTTTTGGTACAAATCACCGCTGAGAGAGGAAACGGACGCATCTTTCAAGGTAAACACAGAACTCAACAAATGGTACGATTTTGGACTTGGCAAGGGCGGTAACATCATCGCATTGGCAGCGGAACTCTACCATACGGAAGATGTAACCTGCCTGTTGAAGCGCATAGAGGAACGGACACCATACATCCGCCCTGCATCGTTTTCTTTTGGCAAGCAGCAATCCGACAACCGCACTTATCGGGTATTAAGAGTTGGCGAGCTGTCATCACCTGCGCTCATTGCCTATCTGCAAGAAAGGGGGATAGACATTGAACTCGCCAAAAGGGAGTGTAAGGAACTGCGGTTTGAGAATGCCGACAAACCCTATTTCGCCATCGGCTTCCCGAATATGGCAAGAGGGTATGAAGTGCGTAATAGATACTTCAAGGGATGTGTCGCCCCGAAGGACATCACCCATATCCGACAGCAAAAAGAGCCACGAACCGTCTGTTATCTTTTCGAGGGCTTCATGGATTATCTCTCGTTCCTGACCATCCGAGTAAAGAACAATCCGCAACACCCACGATTGAATGCACAGGATTACGTCATTCTCAACTCCGTTTCCAACCTCTCGAAAGCGGAAAGCATATTGGCAACCTATACCCGAATCGGCTGTTTCCTTGACAATGACACAGCAGGACGGAACGCATACGCCAACCTGCAACGGATGTTGGGTGACCGCTTGCAGGATATGTCGGTTCACTATGCAGGGTATAATGACTTGAACGAGTACCTGTGCAAAAAACTCTTGTCCCAATCGACAGAGCCGATAAAGGAGGAGAAGCAAGTACAATCCGCAAGGCGGATGATGCAGCCACCGAAAAAGAAAGGGCTGAAAATATAGAGGGGAACAGGTTCGCTTTCCCAAGGGTATTTAGACAGAAATACCATAGCTCAATAGGGCGTTTTCTTCACGCATTACACGGTAATGCTAAAAACTCCCTATCGAGCCAAAGGGAAATCCCTTTGGAAACCCTGAGAGCCAATGCCACAGGCAGAGAATACACTCATAACAATAACCGTAAAAATCAAACTACATGGGATATTTTTCATTGGACATAAAGAAAGCAAAAGGTTCATCGGACACCGTACAATCCGACCATATAGAGAGAAGAATCATACCTAAAAACGCAGACCCGACAAGAACGCATCTGAACAGGGTACTTATAGAATACCCCGATGGCGTTCATGGCAGGGATGAAGCGATTGCCCACAGGCTGAACACGGCAGGCATCAAGCGGAAGATTACACATGACCAAGTCCGTGTAGTCCGAGTGGTTCTGTCGGGAACACATGAGGACATGATGGACATACAGGAAAACGGAAGACTTGACGAATGGTGCAGCGACAGCATCCAATGGCTGCAAGCCACATTCGGCAGGGAGAACGTGGTTGCCGCCCATCTTCACATGGACGAGAAGACACCGCATATCCATGCAGCCATTGTTCCCATCGTGACAGGTGAAAGGCGCAAAGCCAAGAAAGAGCAGGAAGACGGCAAACGGAAGTATCACAAGAAAGCAAATACCGTCCGTTTGTGTGCCGATGACCTGTTCAACCGTCAGACCTTGATTGCGTACCACGACAATTATGCAAGGGTTATGGCTAAATACGGATTACAGCGAGGTGTGCGAGGTTCCGAAGCACGGCACACCACCACGACACAGTATTATCGGGACATACAGAAAAAGAACGCTGCCCTTGATGCAGAAAACAAGCGGTTACAGGAGCAGAAAACCGAAACCGAACAGGAACTCAGACAAGCCAAGAAAGAGGTACAGACCGAGAAACTGAAAGGTGCAGCCACCACCGCAGCGACCAACATAGCTGAAAGTGTCGGTTCTCTTTTCGGGAGCAACAAGGTCAAGACTTTGGAAAGGGAGAACACCGCCCTGTATCGGGAAGTTGCCACCCATGAGGAAACCATTGAGATACTGCAAAACCGCATACACACGATGCAAACCGAGCACAACCGCCAGTTGTTGGAAATACAGCAGAATCACCGTAAGGAGATGGCGGAAAAAAGTGTCAGACACAAAGATGAAGTATCAGGTTTGAAACGCATTATCGAAAAGCTGTGTGCATGGTTTCCTATGGCAAAGGAAATTATGAGAATAGAGAGCCTGTGCCGCCTTGTCGGGTTCAATGAAAGGCAGACCACGACATTGACTTATGGTAAGCCTTTGATATACGAGGGCAAACTTTATTCGGAGGAACATAATCGGAGTTTTACGACAGAAAGAGCAGGCTTTCAAGTGGTGAAAGACCCTGCGGACAAGTCTAAACTGACACTCGTAATCAACCGCCAGCCCATAGGCGAATGGTTCAGGGAACAGTTCGACAGGCTACGGCAGAGCATACGACAGCCAATTCAACCACAAAGGAAAAGTAGAGGAATTACATAAGTAGTTAAAACAGATTGCAATAAGCCTCCGATAATCGTATTTCCCTATCAGAGGCTTATTGCTGTTTAGATTTAGTTACGTTTCATAAATCATGATTTTTGTTTTTGATTGTCGACCTTTCTAAGTTGTGGAAGACATAAGGCTATTATAGCGAGAAGCAGAATAGCCATACCTGAGAACAAAAACCAACGGTTTACCCCGATTTGGTCTGCAAATGCACCCGACACTACCAACCCAAGCGGCATGGCAAACGACATGATGCTGCCAAGAAGTCCGAAAACACGCCCTAAATACTCGGGTTGTATCTGTTCTTGAAATAGCGCGGTCTGTACTCCATTATAGAATGGGGCAGAAAAGCCCATCAACGTACAACATATCGCAAATATCATAAAACCATTGGTTGGTAGCAAGCCGGAAACAGTCAATGACACTCCCACAAGAAAGATAGAGCCGATGATATTTGCCATGCGCTTTTTGAAACCTCCCCATGCGCCCAATAGAAGTCCGCCCAACAACATACCAACTGCAAAAACAATTTCCACCACGGAAGCATGCAAGGTACTTCCCTCGAAATAATTCATACTCATCAGCGGAAATAGCGCATTGATTGGCATATAAATGAACATATTGATTGCTCCTATCCAAAGCAATGTGAAAAGAGCTTTATTTTGTCGTATTGCGTTATAGCCAATGCGCAGTTCGGTGAAAAAGTTTTCTTGCTGCAGCGCTTCAATCGGTTGTTTTGGGATGTGAACCATTGCAACAGTGATACAGGCAATTATTGCTCCGAATACGTCAAGGGCAACCGCAGAATTCAACCCCCATTTTGCATAGAGAAAAGCGGCAATTGCCGGACTTAGGATGAAACTTGCCGATTGGATGGACTGGGTGTAGCCGGCACATTTGACTAACTGTTCTTCAGGCACTAAAAGAGGTGTTACCGCACTTAACGCAGGGGAATGGAATGCAGTGCCAACGCTTCTAATGAAGAGGATGAGCATTACTATCCATACAGGTAGTTCCGCTGACAGGGAAATTACGGTAAGTACCAGTCCAGCACAAGCTATGATGACATCTGCACCAATCATGACCATTTTCCGGTTCCAGCGGTCAACAAGTACTCCGATTGCAGAACCTAAAACCGCTTGAGGTAGAAACCCAACCAAGGTCGCCATTGACAACACCATCGCAGACCCTGTTGTATTTGTCAGATGCCAGATGATGGCCATTTGAAGAACCCCACTTGTTATCAGGGACACAGCTTGCCCCGCCCATATTGTATAGAAATCTTGTTTCCAATTTCTGATTTTTTCCATTTGAATTTTTCCTTTTATCTTTTGAATGTTTCTTGATTTTATAGCACAAAAAATCTCTCGACAAGCCTGAAATAGCATGCCGGATTACAAAGACAATGACATTCAAATCGAATTAATTAGATTTGAATGTGGAAAAATTACCAAGGTTTATGATATGCAATATTAACGGTGTTTTTACCTGTTAATATTGTACAATTGTTCATAATCATATTGAAAACCACTATATATGTTGCGACTTATCTTAATTGGGATGGTATTATATGCACACCGAATCCGCTGCAAAGTTACAATAAATTATTCGATTTTTGCACTAACTAAAGTAAAGAATTTCAATGCTTCCTGAATTTTGCCTTTCCTTTTTTATCCAAATCTGCAAAAAATAACGGCATAAGCAAATAGGTATATATCGAAAGGCAAAAAATGGCGAATACTGTTTGTATTGGATACTATATCAAAGATTTGTCGTATCTTTGCACCTGAAAGAGTTATTTGATAGTAAAACACCGCAAAACGCTGAAAATCGCACGGTTTCCTAGTCGTTACCATTACTTTTCAGATACTCCGTTAAATGTTTATTCATCAAACGGTTAGACGAAACCGTTCAGAATTTAAAATAAAATTGCGGCAGCTATAAGGATTTGCCGAATGCAAATTTACCACACAAAATCAGTACATAAAGACATCTACTGATTAAATAATGAAAAAAGCTGTTCAATTGAGCCATTTTTAGGCTCACCCGATAAACATAAGTGGCAGACAAGGCTGGCGGTGAGTCGCTGATGTGTGAGGATAAGCGGTATTAGCATTTATGTGTATAGAGGTGTCGTTTAACGACACCTCTACAATCAACGGCCGCTCAATTCCCTGGCAATAAGTAATGCTGCGGGGGCAACCACGGTGCCATGGTCAAATCCTTTCAACTCATAAAGTGGTATTTCAGAATTGCCGACACCCTCCATAACTGCTTTTAAATAAAGATTTTCCTCATATCTTGCCATCATCTCCAAGTCTCTGTCACCAGTGAAGAGTACAAGCCGGGGCTTCAGGAAACGGGCATGGTTCAATGGAGCGGCGGCATCAACAACAGGCAAATCGAATGATATGCCACGCTCCTTGCGTATTGTAAAATGGGTGGCAGTCTGTCCGCTGACGGGGTAATACCCCTTCAAAGAGTCGGCGTCAACACCGTGTCTGAAAAGAATATCTTTGTCGAGTGCAAGCATAAGTGTCAGATAACCGCCAGCAGAATGACCTCCGACATAGATTTCTGTGGGAGAGCCGCCATAATCTGAGATATGACGTAGTGTCCATGCAACGGCATCTGCAGCATCGTCAAGATAATCGGGATAACGGCATCTGGGAAAAAGCCTATAGTTGGGAGCAACTACAGCAAAGCCCTTCTCTGCCAACTCCTCGGGTATGCACTTGTCTCCGCCCTCCAATCCGCCGCCATGAAACCATATCAGCGTCTTGAAACCCGATTTTTCTTTCGGACAATATACATCAAGCCTGCATCGCTCTTGCCGATATGAGGATGTGTCGTCCGGCACATACGGAATATCCTTTTCTGTCACATATTGCGCACTAACCGGAAGGCAGACTGTCAATAACAAGACTGCCGCCAATTTCCGTAGTTTTGAAAGTTTTACCATAATTTATAATATATATTGTCTAAACGGTAAGGTTATGAGGTTGTCAACGTGAGCCATAGACTTCAATATCGCCAATGCGGGCAACGCCATCGGCGCCGGCATCGGTTACAGACACTCTGAGATAGCGTGCACTGACAGGAGTAATGGCAGCATCGGTGACGGCTGCAATATTGCCCACATGGGTACCTGCAGAAGTCCAGCTTTTGCCGTCGAGACTGGTCTCTACTGTGAAATCACGAGTGTTGAGCTCACAGCCTAAACCGGCAGCCTGGGCGTGGCGCACTACATAACGGCTGATTTGATAGGGTTCGCCAAAATCGCATTGTATCCAGCCTTTGCCGTCTGTTGTAGACGAAATCCACATATTGGCTTCCGACGGTGATCCGTCGGCGGCTACCGCGGCACCGGTCTTTGAGGCCGACGAGGTCACTTGCATGCTCTCGGTCATTGTAAGGTCGAAAGGCAGATGGTTTGCCTCGCAGTACATATTGAAGAAATGGTCGGCTCTGACTATCTTCACATTGCCAGGTGAGAGAGCTTCGAGACGGTTGGGGAGCTCTGCCAGTTTGTCTGGTCCGGCATCCCATACGGATACCTGTCCAGATACGAACATGGGCTTCAAACCGTCGAAGTTCTTTATATCACGGTTGAAGTATTCGGTTAAAACGTCCACTCCATTGCAATAGCATGCGTAGTTGGGCACAAATGGGAGTCGGCCGTCCTGCACTGCTGGCTGAAGCCTGCCAGACTGTCTCTCCCAATCCTGAATCGTGAGTCCGTAAAGATAGCCACACTCATCGGCATAAGCCTGACGCTGCCCGTCGCTCACATTATCCCAAATGGTAACAACCCTCAGTCCTGCTTTCTCAAGATAACGCTGGCTGAGACGGGCGTATGGCGCGAAATCATCGTAGCTTTTTGTGTTCCAACGATAGTTGTGGGCATCGTAAGGCATGGCATATCCCAGACCAGAAGGACCGCTGACAAAACAGTCGTTGACTGTGGCTTTCTTATAATAGTAGTTGAGCATCATGGGGTCGATATCTGCCAATGCAGGACTGACGGTCCAGTTCAGTGGCAGCTTGCCGCGTCCTTTTTGCTCGAATATTTTTGCCATGGCATGCTGGCAGTATTGTATATTGTCACCGTCACTTATATAGACAGTGGAATAAACTTTGTTTTCAAGCTTCGGTCTTTTCGGCACAGGCGGAATGTTCACAGGTTTTGCGATTGCGGTATAAACTGTCGCATTTTCGAAAAAGTCGGCAGGCACTGTAGACAGTCCGTATTTTGTAGCCTCGCCCACCCCCGAGCGCTCTTCCGGATACCATCCCGTCACAAAGTCCCGTCCGGGTGTTAAATCCTTAAGCATCTTGTCAAGCACTATTCTTTCCGCCCTTTTGCGTGCATCAAGCCACACCACGGCCGAGCCGACGGCTGCTGCTATGTCGTGCACATACGGAATATCAGGCCTCAGGCTCACCAAAAGACGGTGGTTGCATCTGTCCCAATAGTTTTCATAGAGATAGTTGTACACATCCTGCGGAGTGGTCATGGTGAGAGTTGTAAGGTCTTCCACCACAGGGAAATCCATTCCGTTGTCAATAAGCTTTTGCCTTATCTCTGCTGTTACGGGCAGCGCGCGCTCAAGTCCTGCGACAGTAGCGGCAACATTGGCATAATGTTCGCTTTTCCCGGTGCTGTAGAGCACAATTCCCCTGATTTCCTTTTCATAAAGTTTAATGAGTCCGTAAGGGGCAGCCGCGCTGAAGTTGACAGGACGCAGACTGTGCGCTTTAGGCCATGTGGTTATTGTCTCCTCGTTGTGATTGTAGAGGATAATCCTCGGACGGGTGCGGTTGACTATCCCCTGCAGAGTGCAGAACATCACACGTTCCAGAGCCTCAAGATTGGCGTTGTTCATGTTTAGCGCCCTTACTATATTTGCAGGAGGAAGAAACAGAGGCAACAGGCGGTCGTCGGGCCAAGTCAGCTCGTTATACTCAAGTATTCTGTCTTTGTTTTCGTTAAGGTTATATTCTGCATCTTCAAATGTGATTTTATCTATATCTGCAACATCGGTGAGGGTGACATTGCCGTTAGTTGTATGCACGAGCATGGTTGTATTCTGGGCATTGGGGCTTAAGATTCCCAACATGGCCATAGCGAGCACTGATATTTTTCTCATATTGTTAATGTTTTGGATATTGACTGGTAAAAATGGTTTATAATGTCGGGGCAGACTGCCGTTATATGGTTATTTTGGCAACAAATGTGCCTATGCGCACTATATAAATACCAGATCCGAGTTTAGAACGTGTTAACCGCAGCTCGCCGCCGACACATTTCTGAACAGGCACGCTGCGCCCGTCAACTGTACAAATTCTTATATTTGTATTCTCCGGAACACCTCTGAACAGAGCCGTGCCCGGCAGAATAGAGCACACAACGCCTACAGTCTTAGCGGAAATAGACGAGGAGGCGGTGTCTTCGAATTTTATCTCACAGATATCATTGATTTCTATTGTCACGGGGCAATCTGCAGATTTTGACGTCACTGTCAAACATCCGTCTGACACTGTGACCTCAGGCTGGTTTTCAATAAGCACTGCCACGGTTTCAGAATTGACAGTATTCACGATCATGGTTTTGCCTTGACCGGCTATGCTGAGGAATGATATTTTGCTGAGTTCTGACACCCTCGTGAGAGTGAATGTCGCATCTGTTTTATGCAAGCGCATTGCTTTCTCCTGCGCATTAGCAGCAAAAGCGCACAACATCAAAGCTGCCTGAACGAAAAAAAAATTCATAGACTTAATTTATTAAAGCCGTGTATCTATGTACAAAATACATTAGGTACACGGCTTCTTTGATTTTAACGCTGTGATGTCGTAAGGCCTTATAACCTTACCTATCTTACTTAACTACAAACTTCTTGCCATTCTTTATATACAAGCCCGGCTTAGAGGCATTCTGAACCTGTACGCCCTGCAGGTTATAGATTCTGTTGTCAGAAACTTTAGTCTCTGTTACATCCTCAATGCCTGTTGTCAAGGTCTTCTCAACCTCCTCTACGGTTGTGTTGTTGCCGTAGTAGGTCAGACGGAAATTATCTACAACTACCCAGTCTTCGTCCTCGCCCTTAACGGTCTTCTCTACACCAAGTGGAAGATCATCTGCATAATCCTTAAGGATTGTAAGGTGTGTGCGATAAAGGCCATAACGGAAGAATACTGTAGCCTGCTCTGCGTTGTAAGGATAGTGATATGTTGTCTCTCCATCCTCGCTAATTGCGTCCCGTCCCTCGCCTGGAGCCATACCGCTCTCAGCCGTGATGTTTGGCAGCAAAGCTGTGTCATCCAGATTTGTTCCGGCATAGAGGTCGGAATTCTGCAGCAGCTCAATATTTGGCTGAGCCTCATGTGAGCCGTTACGATAATATCCCTGGACAGAGGCTACATACACACCCTGAGGCAGATTTGCAACAGACTGGCTGATGTCGCAGTCGGCAGTATTCCAAGATTCTGCCACGAAATCGTTGTGGTTGTCACCATATCCCCAAATGCTAGAGTTTGCAAACTGCCAGAAATCGCCCGCTTTCTCACGTTGGTTGAAATTAGGACTTTGAATAAATATTGTAGCGTCTACAGGATTGTTGATAGAGGCATTGTTAAGCAGAGCCTCACGCTCTGCGCGTGTGACAAGTTTCCACTGTGCGTTGAGGTCATCGGCCTGCAGGTTGCGGCACTCTGTGCCGACGGTTGTCTCGTCACCATGACCACCGTCTACGCTTGCGTACGGATTCCATGCGACATGAACGTCAGGATAATCGGCCTGAACGATGTTGTAGACATTCTCCTTGCCCTCAACCGGCACGAACTGCCAGGCACCTGCCTTGCCGCTGTCCATATATCCACGGTAGCCAAGATAGTGCTGCTCAGGACCGTTGACAAGGTGTGTGTCAATGTGGAACTTGTTGTCGGCAGCCTCGGCCTCGTCAGCCTCAAGAGTGATTTCTACACCAGGGAATCCGAGAGCCGCATGTGCTCCCCTGTCAGAACCTCCGCAAAGGAACTGCTTCTGACCAATATTGTAGAGATAATAGCTGCCTACAGCCACAGGTTTGCCCGGGAATACGTCTGCATGGGTCTCGGCGGCATTGCGGCGGCGGGTATAGCGCAGAGTGGTCAATGCGTCAAAGAATTCAGAGCGTGTTGTGGCAGAGTTCAACTGATTTTCAGACTCAGTAACATCAACGCCCTCAGCCACAGCGAGAGCCTTTGTAGCGTAGAAACAATTGATGTCGCCCTGTGCGCCCTGCATCACGTTGACAAAATTCTTAAGAACAGAGATTGCCTCAAGCAACGCACTTGAACTTGTGGCATTCGTAAGAGACTGCTCGGCATTTGCGAGAGCTTCGGCAAAAGCGGTAGTCTGAGTAAGAGCCTTACCAGTCTCAATAAGCTCAGCCAACTCTGAACGAAGACCGGAAAGGTCCTCTGGAATAACATCCTCTGATACATATTGCAGATAGAAGCGCTTGTATATCAGCCAGTCACGATGATGCTCCTCGCCGGTCTCGGTCTTTTCTATACCGATAGTCAACTTACCGTCTGACACTGGAGCCTGAATCCAATCGTTGATATAAGCGCCGTTAATCATTGCGACAGACGCATCGGCCATGCTGTTTGGAACCCATTTGCCAGGAACGTTATCGCCCTCCTCGTCGGTCAGAGGCACCTTATAGCTGTAGCCGTCTTGCTGAGCATCTTTTGCATCAGCAAAAATCGACATAACGGTGCCCTTGGCTGCTCCTGCGAAATAATTTGCGCAAAGCATTTCCTCGCCATTGAGATAACGGTCACGAAGCATTGTTGACTCAATCTCTGTGTCACGGTAGAAAGCCTGTACGGAGAAATTATAAGTACCTTTTGGCAGATCTGTGAGAGTGATGTAACTACGCACATTCATTCTATGCCATGCCTCTTTCACAGGATAACCTTGTGAGCCGTCATGCCCATTACCGCCTCCATAATTGTTGATAACATCCTGTGCCCAAATGCGGTCGCGCATATCGTTGCGTCCACGGTCGTTCCAAGGAATAAGGAAAGTAGCATCGGCTGGCTCGCCGGTTTTAGCCTGAGCTATCATCTTCTCGATACGCTCCTCACGTGTCACGAGCTGCCAGGTGAAGTCTGTAGGATTGTCAGACAACTCACCATCGGCCGCACCTATATATGTGTCATTTGCAATCTTGCTGCGGTCGTTGGCGTCGGGCTTTGCCTTTACCATAATTTTATATTGGTTCCCAGAACCTTCTACAGGCACGAAAATCCAGTCTGTAAGGTCACGGTTGGCCTGGTCTAAGAAGAAACGGTCCTCATCAGATCCGTTCAATTCGCCATTAGCGGTGAAATTACAATAAATCTGATAGCCCTCAAAGCCTTCGAGTTTCTTTAGCTCAACATCCATACCCACATTGTCCAATTCGGCATGAGTTGTCCACTGATTAAGATTCTTCATGTTGGTCTGAAGCCATTTTCCTGTCTCTACCTGATACAGATAATACTTACCCTCGGCTGCAGCCGCTCCTTTGTAAGGAGAATCAACAGCAAAGACATAACTACCTGTCAACAAGCATAACGACAAAAGTAAATCTCTTTTCTTCATAAATGTTGTTTTTAATTAAGTTAATAAATTTAGGTTTCCCAATTCCCGGCAGGGAAAGCTACCATGAATAATTACGTATATATCCCACCCGGGTATGTTTTCACGACCGCAAAGTTATGGCGTTTGTCTCCAAGCTGTGGAAAATAGCTGTTCAAAAAAAGAAACAGGCGTGTCAAACAGAAAAAAGCCGTTGTTTGCAAAAGCTTTTCCAGCAAGCGGCAGGATGTCCTCCTGACACGTAAATTGCAATGAATAGATATTGCTTTTTCTTGAATAAATATTCCCACCATCTTATATACATTATAGGTATCTTTGCAGCGAATGTACAGAAAACATTTTAATAACAACAACCTAATTTTTTAACGATGAATTTAGTCAGTAAAATTTTCACAATGTTAGTCTTCGGCTTAGCAGGCGGATTGCCGTCTATGGCACAGACAGCCGAAGATTTCAAGCCTTACAAGAGCACTGATTTGCGGCTGCCGTCTGTTCCGCTCTTAGTAAATGACCCTTATTTCTCCATTTGGTCAAACTACAATGAGCTGAATGGAGGTCCAACACGCCATTGGTGTGAGCGTGAAAAAGCCATCGAGGGTATCTTGCGTGTAGACGGCACGGCATACCGCTTTATGGGAGAAGGACGTAAAAACCTGCTGGCTCCCATTGCGCCAATGACTGTCGATGGTACAGGATGGTCGGGGCGTGTGAACTACACAGAACAGACAGGTACAAACTGGACAAAGACCAGTTTCGACGACAGCGGATGGAAAACAGAAGACGCAGCCTGGGGAACACCGAACGAATATCCACACGTCAGAAACTCCTGGACAGGCAATAACAAAGACATATATGTACGCCGCACTGTCAGACTCACAGATGCCGACCTAAAGAAAGACCTGTGGGTGAAATTCTCTCATGATGACATATTCGAGCTGTATATAAATGGTACGCGGGTGATAAGTACCGGCTTGACATGGAAACAGGGAGAAGAGAAGCTGCTGACCGAAACGGAAAAAACTCTGCTGAAAGCAGGCGACAATATAATAGCGGCACACTGCCACAACACTACTGGAGGATCGTATGTAGACTTCGGACTGTATGAAAACATTATGGAAAACAGAGGCATCGTGCAAAAGGCACAGCAGACATCAGTAAACGTAATGGCAACAAGCTCATACTATACATTTGAGTGCGGCCCTGTGAAGCTCGACCTCGTGTTCACGGCACCAATGCTGATTGACGATCTTGAGTTGATTTCCACACCGATAAACTACGTATCATATCAGGTAACGTCGCTCGACGGAAAGGAGCACAATGTGCAGTTTTATCTTGGAACAACGCCACAGCTCACTGTCAATGAAATGAACCAGCCTACCCTGTCGGATGTCGTCACTGAGAATGGCATACAATATGCACGGAGCGGCTCTGAGGCACAAGACGTGCTCGGGCGCTCTGGTGACCTTATCTCGATAGACTGGGGGTATCTCTACATACCCGCCATCAACGGACAAGTCAGCATATCACCACAGATATCAGCTGAGGCAACATTCGTATCAACAGGCAAACTTCAGCAGACTGCCGGCGAGACTCTTAGAAGTACAAACCAGTCGGAAATGCCTGTACTGGCATTCAGCAACG
>CABSIA010000078.1 GCA_902477645.1 uncultured Prevotella sp.
GTGATGGACTATGCCCGCCTTACCGACAACCGTGGCCGCCAGGCCGATTTCCACAACGTCGTCCTGATAATGACATCCAATGCAGGCGCACAGCACGCATCGCAGGCAAGCATCGGTTTCGGAGGAGGAATCTCAAGAGGTGAGGCTATGCTAAGACAAGTAAGAAAATCGTTTAAGCCAGAGTTCCTTAACCGTCTGTCGGGAACAGTTGTTTTCCACGACATGGACCACGACATGGCTGTCCGCATATTGCACAAAAAACTGTCTCTGCTACAGCAGAAACTATCGGCTAAAAAAATTGAGCTGACAATAGGCGGCGAGGCTGAGGAATGGCTTCTCCAGAAAGGATTTACCAAGGAATATGGCGCACGGGAGATGGACAGGGTAATAGCCCGGCATCTGAAACCTCTGCTTATGCGGGAGATACTGTTCGGCAGCCTGCGCAAAGGCGGCAAGGCTAATATAACGGTAAACGAAAGAAAAGAAATTCAATTAGCCCTTTGACGGAACTAGCATCGCCTTCATTATCGCAATGTCTGAAATCACCTCGCCCTGCATCAGATATCCGTCGCTCTTGGCGCATACATTATCGTATATTTCCTTGGCTTTTGCAGCATCCTGGTCAATATAAAGAGCCATGGCGCAGAGCAGGCGTTGTTTTGACGACATTACCCCCTTAAACCTGTTGATATAGGCGAGCAGTTTGTCGGTGAGGAGTTCCTTGGCGCGCTCTGTTTTGCCAGTGACTAATGCAGTAAATATCAACTCGCAGTCAAGCTCATTGGCAAACAGGCCGACAATCTTGTCCTTGTGTGCCTCCATGTCTTCCAGCACTTCGTATGCCTCTTGCCATTGCTCTTTGTCTATCAGCCATCCGGCGTACATTATTCTTGCCGAGGCCTGCAGCGCATTGCTGTAGTCAATCTCACCGTCGGCCATGAACCATTCCCCGGGCATGTCTTTAGGCCGTACTCCGTTCTGTACCAAGGCGTTTGTCCGCAATTGTGTCACAAATATCTGTTTGCTTTTGAGGTCTTTTCCCAGCATCAGGGCATTTTTCGCATCGTTGCTTATCCCTCCTATGTTCATCGGTATGCCGTTCATCAGTGCC
Organism: uncultured Prevotella sp.; assembly: GCA_902477645.1. GTDB lineage: Bacteria > Bacteroidota > Bacteroidia > Bacteroidales > Bacteroidaceae > Prevotella. The sequence goes on from CABSIA010000078.1 coordinate 1,112, forward strand.
ATTATGACACCCATTATGGTAAACATGACGAGAAACATCATCAGCAGGTCTGGCATATCATCGATGGCAACAAGCAGAACAACAGCGATTATGGAGAACATGATGTTTGACATTACTCCGCCAAGATTATACAGCATTGTGGGAATTTTGTCAAACGACAAGTCGGGTGGAGTCAGCAGGCATTGCCCTCCCGTTCCGTCAACGCAGAAACGCCTCAGGCATAATTTGCCGTCCTTACGTATAATTGTGAGACTGAAAATTCTGAACGACACAAACTTGTAGCCTGTAGCAAGTCCGCAAACCAGGTGTCCGCCCTCGTGCAATATTATTTGCAAATAAACGGCTAAGGCCGTAGCAATGGCTGCCGAAAGAAAAATGCCGACAAACCGTAAGACACCGAATGCCGCAAGTTTGTCCAAGAACACACTAACGGGCATGTCCTCAACGAAATACAGTCCTACGCCGGCTATCGAAAGTCCGCCAGTCATTCCAATTGCCAAAGCAATTATCAGCTTCAATATTCTCATGCTTCTTAATCATTATGCAAAATATAGGACAAAGGTAAAAATAAAATTGGGAAATTCAATAAGCTCTTTGCTCATAGCTGTGTGTTTTTAATTATTTTTAGAAAAACTCGCCACAGCCCATGTGCTTGCCAGAATGCCATATATGCAGAGGGGTATAAACTGTGGGAGAAGTTGCGTCAATGTGCTGCCCTTGAGATATATGTCTCTCATTGCCGTCATAATGTAGCGCAGCGGATTTAGCCGAGTTGCCTCCTGTGCCCAGGGCGGCATGGCAGACACTGGCGATATGAGTCCGCTTGTCAGGACGAAGATTACAATGAAGAAAAACATCACCATTGCCGCCTGACGCATGTTGTCGCTATAGTTGGAGACAATGAGTCCGAGTGACGATATCGTAAATATGTATACAATATTGAACACAACAACCGTGAAGATGGAGCCTGCCGGGACGACACCATGAATTTTCCAGGCGAGCAACATTGAAAATCCTACGATAAATATGCCAACGGTCCAGTAGGGTATCATCTTGGATAGTATGAACTCTATGCGCGATACGGGAGTTACGTTTATCTGCTCTATGGTTCCGCCTTCTTTCTCGCCCACCACATTCAGCGCAGGCAGAAAACCAACGAGCAGAATGAGGGTAAGAGCCATAAGAGCCGGAATCATGTAGGGCTTATAGTTGAGCGAGGCATTGTAGAGATAGCGTGGCTCGATCTTTACGGGATTGCGCTGAACGGTTCCGTTCTCTTGTCCAAATTCCCGGGCATATTGATTTACAATTTGTGCAAGATACGAGTTGCCCAGCCCTCCTTTCATTCCGTTCACGGCATTCACCGTAACCATCACGTCGGCACCGCCTGTACGGTACAGGCTGCGCTCAAATTCGTTTTCTATTGTTACGATGAAATCAACGCAGCCTTCCTTTAGCATGCCGTATGCCGTATTGTAATTCGGACATGTGGCGTAAAGATTAAAAAACTCCGAAGCCTGCAATTTTTGTATCAGCCGGGCGGATAAGGTAGAGTGGTCACAGTCTATCACAGCGATGTTTAGGTTGCTGACTTCCTGTGTGGCTATTCGTGGCACAACATTCATCATTGCTACAGGCAGCAGAATAAATACCACGGGCAACAGCCAGTTTCGGTACATCTGTTTGAACTCTTTAACGAGCAGATATGGTAATGCTTTCATAATTCCTCATTTCAGTCTTGTTTTGAAAAATTTCCAGGCAAGCAACATGAATACCAGTCCCTCGACAACAAGGGCACAAATCTCTGTGAGAACATATTCCATGCCTACGCCTTCTATCATTATTTTGCGTGAGGCTGCGATGAACCACTTTGCCGGAACAATGTTTGAGACTATCTGTGCGGCAACGGGCATAGACTCGTTGGCGAATATCATTCCCGACAAGTATATTGCCGGCACAATCATGAGCAGCGATATAAGCATGGCGGCAAGCTGTGTGTTTACCAATGTCGAAATCAGCAGTCCGAGCATCAGCGATGTAATTATATAGATTACAGACGTGAGAATATATAGCATTAGCGAGCCTGCCATCGGGATGTCCATCAAGAAATACGACAGGCAAAGAATTATAGCCATGTCGACAAACGAGATAAGCATGTATGGCACGAGCTTGGCCAACACAATGTCGATTGAAGGCAACGGCGACACAAGCAGGACTTCCATTGTACCCGTCTCGCGCTCGCGGACTATGGCTACGGATGTCATCATGCAGCAAATCAGCATGATAATTACACCGATAATACCCGGCACGAAATTGACTTCCGAGCGTTGCTGCGGATTAAACAGCATTCGTGAGTTTACACGTATGTTGAATTGCTGTCCACCTTTCCCCATTTGCGCCATTTGCCTTGCAAGCTCTTTCTGAAAACTTGCCACAACCTGTTGGGCGTATGCCACACGCACACTTGCCTGATTGGGCTCGCTGCCGTCAGACAATATCTGTACCGACGCATCCTTTGAGTGCATTATGCGGTTGGCAAACTCCTGCCCGAATACGACAACAAGGTCTATCTCACCTTTTTTGAAAAGTTCGGCGGCCTCATCCTCGTTTTTTATCTCTCCTTTGCCAATGAAATAGTCGTTGGCAAAGATTTGCCGTGTCAGCCTTTCGGTATATACATCGTGGCTATGGTCGATCACTGCCGTGCGTATGTCCCGCACCTCGTTTTTTATCACATATCCCGGTAACAGCACCATGATTTGCGGCATTGCCAGCAATATCAGCAGTGAGCGCGGGTCGCGCAGGATATGCAGGAATTCCTTTCGGACGAAACTTACAAACTGATGCATAATTCTTAGTTTTTCTTTGTAGGGGCGCTATGAATAGCGGCCGCAATTAATGTCTCAAATATTATCCGCAAAATGTTGGCGGTTTGCTTGCGGCCGCTATACATAGCGGTCCTACAGGCTTAATCTCCGCGTTGTGCAGTCCTTGCTAACGCATAAAACACGTCATACATGGAGCCGCATTGGAACTGCTGTTTCAGCTCAGCAGGCGAGCCGAGAGCTTTTATCCTTCCGTCTACCATTATGCTCACACGGTCGCAATATTCAGCCTCATCCATATAGTGGGTTGTTACGAAAACTGTGATGCCACGGTCGGCAGCCCTGTATATCAGCTCCCAAAACTGGCGGCGTGTCACGGGATCTACACCTCCGGTAGGCTCGTCGAGAAAAACAATGTCAGGATCATGGAATATCGCCAACGAGAAGGCAAGTTTCTGTTTCCAGCCGAGGGGCAGACTCCTCACCATCGCCTTGCGCTCCGTCTCAAATCCAAGCTCATGTAGCAGTTCCGTTATCTTCTCCCTCACTTTCTCTCGCGGCATGCCGTAGATGCCTCCGAAAAGCACAAGATTTTCCTCAATGGTAAGGTCATCGTACAGTGAGAACTTTTGCGACATATATCCTATGTGGCGTTTCACCTGCTCGTATTCCGTAGCCACATCGTAGCCCGCTACGGTGGCCTTGCCTCCGCTTGGCTGCGACAGTCCGCACAGCATGCGCATGGCAGTTGTCTTTCCCGCTCCGTTTGCACCGAGAAAGCCGAATATCTCGCCTTTCATGACATCGAAGGTTATGTGGTCGGTGGCAGTGAAATCGCCAAACCGCTTTGTCAGTCCCTCGGCTCTGATTACTATCTCGTCTGTCATAGTTTTTGTTTTTTGATATTGTAGGGCCGCTATGTATAGCGGCCGCAATTTGCTATTACCAATTTGTTGCCCTTTGTTTTTCACCTTGTTTACGGCTTGTTGTCGGCTTCCTTGCGGCCGCTATGTATAGCGGCCATACAGGTTTCATCATCTCCTTCTATTTCTGCAAATTCATAAAACAGTCCTCAATGGTTGGCACCACGGCTTCTATCATGACATTCTGATAACCTAAGCTGTTAAGTTTTTCACAGAGCAAGTCAAGAGTCAGAACCGACGTGTCGATGGTGGCATGGTGGTTCTCGCCGAAAGCGAAGACTGTTTTAACTCCGTCTATACTCCGGAGGTCTGTGAGCAGACGGTGCATGTTGTCTGAGCGCACGGCCCATAGCGTCTGCGTATATGTCCTGACAATATTCTCTGGTGTGTCTATGGTGAGGAATTGTCCGTCCTGTATCAGTCCGATGCGGTCGCACTGCACAGCCTCGTCCATGTAAGGTGTCGAGACCACTATGGTGAGGTTGAAGTTGCGTTTCAGCTTTTGCAGCATCTCCCAAAATTCTTTTCGGCTCACGGGGTCAACACCTGTTGTCGGCTCGTCGAGGAACAATATACGCGGGGCATGTATCAATGCGCACGACAGGGCAAGCTTTTGTTTCATGCCGCCCGACAGCTTTCCAGCCTTTCGGTTCTTGAAAGGCTCAATCTGTTTGTAAATATCCTCTATCAGATGGTAGTTCTCCTCAATGGTGATGTTGAAGACAGTTGCAAAAAACTTCAGGTTCTCCTCTACCGTCAAGTCTTGATACAGCGAGAAGCGTCCTGGCATATAGCCTATTCTGCGGCGTATCTTTTTGTAGTCTCTCACCACATCCATGCCGTCGACAACAGCAGTGCCCGAGTCGGCAACGAGCAGGGTTGTGAGAATACGGAACAAAGAGGTCTTGCCTGCACCGTCGGGGCCTATAAGTCCGAATATCTCCCCCTCCCCTACGTCGAGGCTCAGTCCCCGGAGAGCCTGCACACGTCCTTTGCCATAGGTCATTTTGAGGTTTTCCACATGTACTATGCTCATGGTTGTAATCATAATTTCACATCTCCGTACATGCCGCGCTTTATTAGTCCGTCGTTCTTAACCGCAACCTTTATGGCATATACAAGGTTTGAGCGCTCGTCACGTGTCTGAATGGTTTTTGGCGTAAACTCCGCCTCACTGCTTATCCACGACACTGTGCCATCGTATTCCTTTCGTCCGTCTGCGCCTTGGTCGGCATAGACCTTTACCTTTTGTCCAATTTTCAGCCCGTTCAGCTGCTCTGCCGTTATATACGCCCTCAGTTTCATTTCCGACACGTCGGCAACCTTAAACAGCGCACGTCCGGGCACGGCATATTCACCCGGCTCGGCATATTTTGAAAGAATTACACCATCAATGGGCGATGAGATTATGGCCTGCTGCATCAAGTCATCCACCTGTCCTATCTGTGCGTCGAAACCTTCCGACTGTCCGTTGATGCTCTGATTGGCTGTGGACACTTGTTCATTGGTGGCTGCAAGCTGTTTCTGCAGAGTAGCAATTTGGTAGCCTATATCGTCTACCTGTTTTTGTGTGGCGGCACCATCTTTCAGCAGAGCCTTAAATCGTGTCTGCTCTGTCTGCAGGTTTACTATCTGCTGGCGCAGCGACGCCACCTGCCGGGCTGTGCAGAGTTTTCGGCTCGTGGCAGCATTCTTGCCTGCATTGAGCTGGCGTTTCTTCAGCACAAGCTGAGTCATGTCAAGCTCGCCGAGAGTCTGTTTTGCCTTTACTTGCAGCCCCTCTTCAATGTTCAGAAACTTAATCTCGCCCGTTCCCTTTGCCGAGACAATTACTTCCGTAGTCTCAAAAACTCCCGATGCATCGTATTCTGCATCTTTGTTTCCGCAGGCGGTGAGCATGATGGCCACAACCGCCGGGATAAGGATTATCGTTTTCTTCATATCTTTTATTGTTGTTTTATTATCATGCTGCAAAGATAGTGCAAACGAAGGCAGAAACATCAAGCTTGCTTGAATGTTATGCCGAGTGCAGCTTATCTTCTGCAAAGATAGGATGATTTTACGAGTTTTCTGTTTTAAAATCCTTATTTTAATTGTCGATATTGTACGATTGTGCGTTCTTCATATATTTCAATATATCATACCTGATATGGAATACATTCATATCCGGGATGTTTCCGATAACGGGAACCCCGTCTGCGGCTCCTTTTGGAACGCAGGCGGGGGTATGCTATTGTTTGGGCTCATCTGATATTTACGCCACAGCCTGAAGATGTGTATCTTTGTTGCGCATTTACATTGAAAATTCGCAATAGCACTGCGCATTTACATTGAAAATTCGCAATAGCACTGCGCATTTACATTGAAAATCCGCAATAGAGAGAATAAATTCGAACCGACATGATAGTGCGTAAATTAAAGATTAACAGTGAGTTGGAGGATAGTATGTTCCTATTCGGCAAGAACTTCATCTACCTCCCATGCCTGCAGGTGCTTTATCCCGTCGCGTGAGGGCAGCTGAATTTCGTCAAGCGACACCACGTACTTCTCGTAGTTATCGGGGATAGCTTCGAGCGAGGCATATTCGCGCGTTATGGTAGCCTCGTCATACAGCATGTATGTGCTCTGAAGATAGACCACACGGCTGCTGCGGCGTGCCACGAAATCCACCTCACGGCCGCGTATGTCGCCCACCATCACTTCATATCCGTTGCGCCGGAGGTCGATATAAAGCAGATTTTCAAGTTCGTAACCGGCACCGTGGGCAAAGCCTTGATAGAGATAGTTGCGGAAACACAAGTCGTTGGAATAGTATTTGCATACTCCGCCTATCGTCTCCTTGCCCTGTATGTTGTATCGCTCAACACGGTGTATCAGGTAGGCTTCGGACATGAAGTCGAGATATTGCGATATCTTCTCGAAACTCACCTTGCGGCCGATGCCCTTATAGTATTTCACAATGCTGTTGACGGAAAACAGTTTTGACGTATTGTTGGTTATGTAGACGAACAGGTCTTCAAGCAGGCGCGTGTCGCTCACCTTATACCTTTGTATAATGTCGCGCAGCAGCAGCGTGTCTTTCAGCGAAGACACATAATTGCGTCTCACCTCCTCGTCGGGAAGGTTGAACAGCTCGGGCATGCCTCCCGTCTTCATATATTCAAGATATGTCTGCCTGCCGGCGGCGTGTCCGGTGATGCCGGCATACTCACGGAATGAGAACGGGAACACTTCAAACTTCACATACCTGCCGGAGAGCATCGTGGCGAGTTCGCCGGAAAGCAGGCGCGAGTTTGAGCCGGTGATGAAGAACTCGTATTCGTGAGTGAAGTCCTGGGAGTAAGCATTTACAAACCGTTCCCATCCTTCCACGTTCTGGATTTCGTCGATGAAGATGTAAATGTGTCCTGCGGGCTTCATCTGCTCCTCATACAGCCTGACTATGTCGCGCAAGTCATCATCCGTCTTGACAAATTCAAATCCGGCAAGGTCGAGGTTCAATATCAAGATGTTACGCACATCCACTCCGCCGTCGGCCAGCTGCTTGGCTATCTGACGCAGGATATAGCTCTTGCCCGAGCGCCGTTGGCCAGTGATAACCTTCACCAGCCTGTTGCCGATGTATTTTGTTATCTTTTCCACATATTCATGGCGTACATAGCCCATGGCCGGAGCATTGCCGTCCCACAGGTTAAACCTCCTTATGGCCGTAAATCTTTCATCCATATACGAATTTTTCCGCAAAACTAATCATTTATTCGTAATTTCAAGAATATTTTCGCTAAAAGTTTCGTGTGTACACGAATTTCTTTGAGATTTGAGGAAAATATTCGTACCGGCACGAATATTTTCGTCTTATATGAGGTGCAGTCTTACTAAGAGTGAGACTATAGGGCCGATACATGTGGTGACCCTATAGTCTTTCTTTTTCCATCATAAATACTGAGTAGTAAGTTCAGAGATGAAGCAAAAGTTGTCTGTCGATTCTTAATTGTTCTTTGTATATTTCAGGTTGTAGCTCTCCTGCAGCATCAGTATGGTGTGAGTGGCGAGGTCTATGCGCGACTGGTTCTCACGTGTTATCTCCTGCAGCAGATTGTCGGTATCAATTATTCCGTGATCCAGTTTCGACTCTGCCGCCGTTCTCACATCCTGCCGCAACCGCACAATCTCTTTGTCGCCCTCTATCATCTTCCTGTATTTCTCTATTCCGCCGACATGCTGAATTTCCGTCAGACGGCTGTTGAACAGAAACGTCTCACGTGCCGTCTCTATCAGTCCGCGCCGGGCGGTGAGCTGAGCCTTGTCGTTTTTTCTTGTGTACAAAGCCCCGATGTTCCACGACAGCCGCACTCCTGCCATTCCGCTCAGTTTCCAGTCGCGGCTCATCATGGCCTCAAACTGGTTGTAGCCCGGGTAGCCGTAAAAGCCTTGTGCAAAGAGACTGAGCTTTGGCAGCAGGCGTGAGCTCAACAGACTTTCCTGAGCGTTGGCAAGTTCAATCTGCGAGTTGAACAGATACAGCTCCGGGCGGTTGTTTCCCTGTGTTGTGACCGTGATATCCTGTGGCTGTTCAAGACTTGTGACTTTTTTACCTATGAACACCGACAGCATGTCCGTAAGGCTTTTTCTCGACGATGAAAGCTCCACCGACTGCTGCTCCGCCCTCAGTTTCTCCGCCCTCAGCGTGTTTACGTCGCACAGCATGGCTGTGCCGTGGCTGAGCATGGCGGTCAGCTTGCCGAGGCTCGACTGCAACAAAGTCTGCAAATCCCGGTTCAGCTTTATTTTCTCGTCAAGGAGCAATATTCCGAAATACAGGTCGTTAATTCTCTGGCGCACGGCATACATGTCGGTTGCGGCCTGCGCCGTCTGCACCTCGCCCTCTATCCGCGCCACGCTCTTCTGTCCGCTTATGGCTCCGCCGTCATAAACAGTCTGGCTCAGGTCTATGCCTACCCGGTATTGGTCTCTCCTGAGTCCTCTCATGCCGAAGCCCCGCTGGCTGAGCACATCTCTCAGAGGGTCGGGCAGCGCCATCACGTCGCTCTGATAAGTTGCCTGCGCCACGGCCGAAATCTGCGGAAGCCATCCTTTCGCAATGTTGCTGACGTTATAGTCTGTAGACAGCCTCACCAAGTCGTACTGCCTGATTAGCGGATAGTTCTCCTGCGCCAGTTTCTGGCACTCGTCGAGCGTCATCGTCTGTGCCAGTGCCGACAATGGCAGGAGCAACAGGATTAGAATTGTTTTGATATGTTTCATTGTTGTGTGATGTTTATCTTCTGCAAAGATAGGATGATTTTATGAGCTTTTTGTTTCAAATTCCTTATTTTAATTATTGATATTGTACGATTGTGCATATAATTATCAAATCATTCGGAATTTTATGTTTATCTTTGCATATATGAAAAGAAATGTACTGAACGATTTCTCATTGCAGACAACAGACTTCAGCAGCATAGAGCATCTTACCGATTTGGCTTTTGTCAACGGGCATGTCGCAATGCTTCTCGATATCGGGGCATACCGCAAGAACTTTGTCAAGGCGGGGCAGCCATACAGGCCAAAGTGATGCTGAAAAACGGGGATATGCCTATCAACGAGATTGCCTTCCCCCTAAACTTCCCCAGCCAGTCGGCGTTTGGAACATTTTTCAAACGCGAGACGGGCATGTCTCCAAGCGAGTATCAGCGGATGGAATGATTCCTCACAGAGCCTGTTTTTGGGGGCAGCGCATACAGGAAATGGGAAAATCAGTTTTGCATCATTGAAGAACCATGCGAAAAAATGCCGCATGCTTCAAACGCCATCGCAACCGCTTGCGATGGCTCATGCAACCGCTTGCAACAGCCAATGCAAGCGGTTGCATTTTTTAGCTGTGTATAAAACTGTTTTTTTAAAAGATTTTAAAACTGCCGGGGAAATTAAGTACGCACAGAATTAACTCCACCAACGGGTTGTTAATTATTATTTGCCACATCTCGTAACAGCATGTGCAAAATTACATAAAAATCCCGAATTATAAGCCTGTCGGGATAAAGAAAATAATTTTCTCATGTTTACCGAAGTATATATAATAACAAAAGTCTTGCTCATTACGGGCGTTTCCAGCTTATTGGAACGCCAAGAATATGCAGTCTCCGACACATTGCAGAACTGACACTTTGCGGCGGCAACTGCTGTCACATATTTTTTTTTGCCTCAGGATAGGTTTCGGATAGTTTTTGGCTCAATATTTGTAATGGCTGTATGCCGTGTGCTCTTTGACTTGTTGGAACATTAGGATGGCGGGGTGGAAACCCGCTCTCCCAGCGGCCCCAAAAACAATCTTGTCGGCCTTTTGTTGTTTGAATGTTCAGGACCGCCGTGTCCTGAATAATGATGCTTGGCGGTGGCGCAGCTGTCACCGGTCTTTTTCATCGGGGAGCTTGTATCTCCGATTTTAGGTGGGTTCTATTAATTTCCACCGTCAAAAAGTCAGTAATTATGAGTTGACGTTTTGTCATCTTTTTGTTTCTTTTCGGTCTAAATTGTAAGTTCCATCGGTCATGTAGCCCGCTACGCTCCCTCTTCAACTTACAATTTATCCTCGAAAATAATCCCAAAATCTGGCAAAGCAAATTAATAGAACCCACCTTAATTTCCTAACCCCGGCACTACGGTGCCCGCAAAAAACACTCAAGAAGATTATTGTGATGAAAGATTTAGCATTGATGGCAGAATGTGGCTATGCTGCCCGCGAGAACAAGGTAGCCGAATTTAACGCTGACGAGATTTCTATAAAGGTTAACGGGTTGGATATTGTACGCGCCATGCGTACGGAGAGGGTTTTCTACGCCAGCTCAGACTATGAGTTTGTTGTTACGGTAAATGGCATTAGCCACAACCATCCGGAAATAGACAATTATCTTGATCTGCTGTCGGGCGAAGACAAGGCCGTTAGGGTGAGGGTTTTTCGTGAGGGTCACGACGGTGCTATTTACGACAACAAATATGAGCCGCAATACACCGACGACTATACCGTAGACAATGTGCATGAGACTATTGGATGCATGAGTCCGGGACGCTATTATGTGAGGGTGGAGAATGTTGCTATGACCACCGTTTCTATCAGCTCTAACACCCCGGATGCCGATGACTGCCAGCCTTTTACCGCAACCGACAGCTATGGCCTCACATTTGGTTTCTCCATATTGCCCAACGGCATGTATATGGAGCATCAGATGCCGAGGCGTGTCAGTGCCGCATTGACCGGCGGTACCGGCAACTCTCTTACTCTGGATGTTCAGATGCAATCGCCTGTCGCGCGTCAGGATGTCTACGAAGTGTGCTGCATATCGCCCTCGCTGATACCGGTTGGCAGTTGCAATGCCGTCTTTAGCCGCCAGGGGCTGGGCAAGGCTGAGTTTTGCTGGGACCACTATTGGGCTGACGGCACCTACAAGTGTGTGTTTATCCATAACGGCGAGCCTTTTGCCATGACCAGTGTCGAGGTTGCCGGCGGGAAGGTCACGGGCTGCGGCGCTGCCAAGGCTGTCGACTCGTCGATGGCTGAGTATATGTTTGCCTCCAAGGGGCTGCTGTCTGGTGCGGTGAGAAGTTTGCTCTCGCTTGAGGGATGTGAGGATATCAAAAGGCTTGGATTGGACGTTTACCGCGCCAACTACCACAACCGCTACCGTGAGAAGGCGGGAGTGAAGGATATCGACATGGCCGGTCATTTCTGCTTCTTCAGCTCCGGCTCCCAGCGTGAGCTGCACGTGGTGAAGTTATTTGCATACGCCGCCTTCCCGCTGAAAGATTTTGAGACCATAGACCTTGCCGACAGCACGTCGCCTTATCTCACCTCCGACCCTCTTGACGAGATTAAGGAGAAACTCGAGAACGGCAAGCGTGTTATTCTTGTCAAAAATGCCGGAAGTCTGTTGTGGGGCAACGGCAAGCGTATAGCAAATGCCATAGAGCAGCGCATGAGAGCCAGCGAGGGGCCGACGATGATTTTCTATGGCAGCCGCACCGAGTTGGGAAGACTGGAGGAAACGTTTCCGCAGCTGTTCTCGCTGATAGCGCCAGGCAACAGGGTTTGTTTTGGCGTGCTCAACTGTGGAAGCGCAGTGCATGGCATAGAGAACAGCCTGCACCGCCGTCAGCTCTCGCTCTCGGCGAATGCCCGGCGGAGCATTGTCAACGGACTGGCCCGGCGCATAGCCTCAGAATCTCGGATGAGCCTGGATGTGGACTTTGGTGACATGTTTGTAGAGAAAGCTTTGCTGCCACGGTTCTCTAAGCGACTGTATGCCGATATCAACGGCAAGCGCAGTAACGATAAGACGTTTCTTACTACGGTGAAGGCGGCAGATATAGACTGGAGCGGAATAGACGGCATGGCTCAGCCTGTAGATGAGTGTCTGGATGAAATCGGCGGTATGGTGGGCCTCGCCCAGGTAAAGGAGGCTATAAAAGCTATGACCCTTAAAGCCCGCTTCGAGAACGTGCGCCGCCGACGGGGACTGCCAGTCCGCCAAGCGGCTTCGCACCACATGATTTTCACCGGTAATCCCGGCACTGGAAAAACCACCATAGCCAAGAAGCTTGGCAAAATATTCCACTCGCTCGGCATATTGTCGAAAGGCGATGTCGTTGTGGCGGAGCGCAGCACAATGGTTGGCCGCTTCATCGGGCAGACAGAGCAGAACATGCAGATGCTGCTTGAGCAGGCTCAGGGCAACGTGCTTTTCATCGATGAGGCATATACGCTTTGCGACACCGCCGACGACCGCAAGGATTTCGGCTA
>CABSIA010000079.1 GCA_902477645.1 uncultured Prevotella sp.
GATGGGATGGCACAGCATAACGGTTTGGGAATGCGAGCTGAAGCCTGCCAAACGGGAACAAACCCTGAAGTCGTTAGAATATACGCTCAACAAAATATTTCTGCAAGACAGGACGGTTAGAAAATACAGCCTGCAAGAAGAAGACCAAATGATGGCTGCTGAGGACAAGATAGAATACAACAACAATTCTGATAAAAGCATCTAACATATAGCCGAATTCTACAACTAAAGGCCTTAGCCGTATAACTAAAGTTTATAGATGTATAACTAAAGGCCTTATCCATACGTCTAAGGCCTTTAGTTGTAAAATATGGTTGTATATCAAAGCTTTTCTATCAGCTTTCTCATGCCCTCGCTTGCTCCTGCCTTTATATGGGTAATGTTTCTGTAGCCATCCGCCATAACCTCGTCCGGGTCGATAAGGAAGATTGGTATTCCCGGCTTGGTGTACCGCACGAGTCCGGCAGCAGGATAAACATTTAGGCTTGTGCCGATGATGACGAATATGTCGGCACTTTGCACCTCTATGGCGGCAGGCTCTATCATGGGCACGCTCTCGCCAAAAAATACGATGAACGGACGGAGCAACGAGCCGTCGGCAGCCTTTGTGCCGGGAGCAACCTCGCAGTTGTCAGCAGGCAGGTCTATGATGCATTTCTCGTCGTACGGCTCACGGCTCGAGCACACCTTTGTAAGCTCGCCGTGCAGATGTATCACATGCGACGAGCCTGCTCTCTCGTGCAGGTCGTCGACATTCTGAGTCACCACACACACGTCGTACTCGTCCTCAAGGCTCTTTATCAGCCTGTGCCCCTCGTTAGGCTGCGCGTCGTAGAGTTTCTTGCGGAGCATGTTATAGAAGTTAGTCACCAGCGTAGGGTCAGCGAGCCAGCCGTCGTGAGAAGCCACCTGGTCTACAGGATAATTCTCCCATAGTCCGTCGTTGCCGCGGAATGTCTTGAACCCGCTTTCTACCGACATTCCCGCACCAGTAAGGAATACTATCTTTTTTTTCATAAAAACAATGGTTTAAGTGTCAAATCCTATTAACATAGCACAAAAATACTGTTTTTTTTATAATAAATGTGCTTAAGCAAGATAAAAATGTTATCTTTGCACGATTTTTAGTACTAATACATATTTTACAAAGACTATTTACAAACGCATTATGGACAAAGTAAGTTACGCTTTGGGGCTCGGCATAGGCCGCCAATTGGAAGAAATGGGTGCAAACGACATTGTGGCAGAGGATTTTGCCGCTGCGATGAAAGACGTGCTCACGGGTGCAGAGCTTAAGATAGACGAGACCGAGGCGCAAGCAATGGTTCAGAATTATCTGCAGAAGAAGAACGAGGAAAAAGTACAGAAAGCAAAGGCCGAGGGCGAGGCTTTCCTTGCCGAGAACGGAAAGAAGGACGGTGTCGTGACACTGCCAAGCGGACTGCAATATCAAGTTCTGAAAGAAGGAAACGGCAAAAGTCCTAAGGCTACCGACCAGGTGAAATGCCACTATGAGGGCACACTTGTCAACGGCAAGGTATTCGACAGCTCTTACCGCAGGGGCGAACCTGCCACATTCCCACTCAACGGTGTGATAGCGGGTTGGACAGAAGGCCTTCAGCTGATGAAAGAAGGTGCAAAATACAGATTCTTCATACCTTTCAACCTCGCTTACGGCACACGTGGCGCCGGTCAGGACATTCCTCCATACGCCGCTCTGATTTTCGACGTTGAGCTTATTGAAGTGAAATAAGGTTTTGAGGTCTTGGGGGGTTAAGGTGAAAAATGCAAACTCACCTCATATTACTATAACACACCAAACCTGACACCTTACCAAATTTAAATAAGATAAATTTATATATAATTACAAAAAATGAAAAAAGTTACATTCGTAGCCTCTTTGGCTATCGCAGCCGCAACACTTACATCGTGCGGCAACTCTACCCCTAAGGCAGACATGAAGAACGACGTTGACTCCATGAGCTACTGCATAGGACTGGTTCAGTCGCAGTACATACGTCAGGCCATTGAGCAGGGACAAGTAATCGACACCACCTACATCGATGAGCTGGTAAAAGGTATCAATGAGGGCGCAAACGCCGGCGACGACAAGAAGAAGGCTGCTTACTATACAGGCCTTCAGATTGGCCAGCAGCTGTCTACTCAGCTTGTAAAGGGTGTAAACCACGAAGTATTCGGCACAGACTCAACAAAGACCATATCACTGAAAAACATCCTTGCCGGCTTCATTACAGGTGTTACAGGCAAAAAGGGTGTCTTAACAGTTGACGAGGCTCAGACTTTAGCACAAACTAAGATGAAAGCTATCAAGGCTGCCTCTATGGAGAAAGAGTTTGGACCAAACAAGAAAGCCGGTGAGAAATTCCTTGCCGAGAACAAGAAAAAGCCAGGCGTTGTTACTCTGCCAAGCGGACTGCAGTACAAAGTTATCAAAGAAGGCAATGGCGTCATACCAACCGACACAACAAAGGTTAAGGTTCACTACGAGGGCCGCACCATCGACGGCAAGGTGTTCGAGAGCTCTTACAAAAACGGACAGCCATTGGATATTATACCCAAGCAGTTCATCCCGGGATGGACAGAGGCTCTTACCCACATGCCTGTAGGCAGTATATGGGAAGTCTACATTCCTCAGAACCTCGGCTACGGCGAGCGTCAGGCCGGCGACATTAAGCCATTCTCTACACTTATCTTCAAGATAGAGCTTATCTCTGCAGGAAAATAAATATCATGAAAAAAATAATATTTTTGTCACTTGTTCTCTTGGCAAGCTCTGCAAATATGACTTTTGCCGCAAAGAAGGACAAGAAGAAGAGCAAGAAAGCCGAGACCACCGAGCAGGTTGTTCTCGCAACAAAGGGCGACTCCATAAGCTACATGGCAGGTAAGGCCGCCACTCAGGGACTTCTCCCTTATCTTGTTGGCCGAATGAACGTAGATACTGTATTTATGGCAGATTTCGCCAAAGGCTACGAGGAGGCCATCAGCAAGGCCAACGACCCGCAGTTTGTAGCCTATTCAGCAGGCGCGACTATAGCCAAGCAGGTTCTCGACGGCATTATGCCACAGATGAGGAAACAGCTCGAAGGCAGCAACGACTCTATCACAGCCGTACCTTTCCATAAAGGTTTCGTAGCCGCACTTTTGAAGGACAACAGCGTATGTACAGACTCTGCTGCCGAGAAAGATTTCCGCGAATATGTAGAGGCATATCAGAAGCAGAAGACTGAGGCATACAAAAAGCAGAATGAGGACTGGCTTGCCGAGAACAAGACAAAGCCAGGCGTAAACGTTACTGCAAGCGGACTCCAGTATAAAGTCCTGACAGCCGGACAAGGCGAGACCCCAAAGGCCACCGACCGTGTGGAGGTTGTCTATGAGGGCAAGATGATTGACGGAACAGTATTCGACGCCACATCACGCCATCAGGGTAAAAAGTCAGACACCTTCGGCTGCAATCAGGTCATAAAGGGATGGACAGAGGCCCTTACAAGCATGCCTGTGGGCAGCAAGTGGGAAATCTACATTCCACAGGAACTTGGCTATGGCGAGCGTCAGGCAGGACAGATCAAGCCTTACTCTACACTTATCTTCACCGTAGAGTTGAAGTCTATCGAAAAGCCTGCTGAGTCAAAAATAGCAGAGGCTGAGGCTGAGGCAAAACAAAAAACTCTTGATGCTGCAAAGAAAAAAGCTGCCGCAACAGCCAAGACTAAAGGCAAAGCCAAGGCACGCAAGTAACAATCATAGCAAGCAGCGCGGGCTGAAAGCCCAAAAGGCACTTAGCCCAGGGCAACGCCCTGGGTTCGCAATGCACATAAGAGAGATGCGCCCTGAAAGGGCATAGACGTAAATTGTTAAATAGTTATCCAATATTATTTTTACGCCTATGCCCTTTCAGGGCGCATTGGTTGACTACTTACTCTATACCCAGGGCGGTGCCCTGGGCTAAGTGCCTTTTGGGCTTTCAGCCCGCACTGCTTGCGTTTACTAATATATAAAAATCCAAACAAACACCCTTTTATTTATCTTTATTATATCAAATTGTGTCATTACAGCGATTTTTTCACGCAAATTGTTGCTCATATCAATAATTTTGCTTATTTTTGCTCGGAAAATAAAACAAAATGATATAAGCGACTAAAAAATGGAAAAGATTGACAACCTCGACCGTAAGATACTGAGCATTCTCTCAAAGAACGCGCGTATCCCATTCAAGGATGTAGCCGCAGAGTGTGGAGTGTCACGCGCAGCCATTCACCAACGCGTACAACACCTCATAGAAGGCGGAATAATAACAGGCAGCGGCTTCGACGTAAACCCAAAATGTCTGGGCTACAGCACATGCACATACGTAGGACTTAATCTCGAGCGCGGCTCCATGTACAAGGACGTAGTAAAGCAGCTCCTGTCTATACCGGAAATCGTGGAATGCCACTTCACGACAGGCCCGTATACAATGCTTGTAAAACTTTACGCACGCGACAACGAGCAACTTATGGATCTTCTCAACAACCGCATGCAGGGAATACACGGCGTAGTCTCAACAGAGACCCTTATTTCGCTCGAGCAGAGCATAAAAAGGGAAATTCCCGTACATGTAGAACAAGAATAAACAACAAGCCAAACGCTCACAAAGCGAAAATGCAAAACTACAACATACAGTCGTATTTAGACGATATTTATGCGACATACCCTGAGGCCGGTCATCGTCCGATGATTGGCCTCACTGCAAATTATAGCACCCCCGACGCCACCTTGCGCAGCTACTACTACCGGCAAGTTGTAAAAGCCGGAGGCGTTCCTGTAATCATACCGCCTGTTGCCGACAGCGACGTTATAATAAACACTATCAATAATCTTGACGGAATAATCCTAACTGGCGGCGGCGACTACAATCCGCTTTGGGCCAACGAAGAGCCATCTCAAAAACTACACGATATAAATGCAGAGCGTGACCTGCCCGAGCTTCTGATAACCCGGCTTGCCTACAACCGACAGATACCCATGCTCGGCATTTGCCGTGGCATACAGACTTTGGCTATGGCACTTGGAGGCAGCGTAATGCAGGATTTGTATGAGAACATACCAAATGCAATAAAGCACAGCCAGGACGCCGACCGCAGCGAGCCTTCGCATTCTGTTTCCATTGCGCCAGACTCCATGCTCTACAATATTTTCGGCAACAAGTCAAAAATCCTTGTGAACTCATTCCATCACCAGGCTGTCGGCAAGGCCGGCGAGAAACTCAAAGTCACAGCCAAGGCCGACGACGGGGTAGTGGAGGCGATAGAGAGCAGCGAGTTTAAGAGCATTATCGGTGTTCAATGGCATCCCGAATGTCTTGGCGACGACGGTCTGCCACTGTTCAAATGGCTTGTCGGCGAGGCAATGAGCTTTAATGAGGCCAAGACTCTGCACAGCCACGTTCTCACACTCGACACCCATTGCGACACGCCGATGTTTTTCCCTATGGGTATAGAATTCAACAAAAGAGACCCAAAGATACTCGTAGACCTGCATAAAATGACCGACGGACAACAAGATGCCGTCACAATGGTTGCCTACCTGCCACAGCCTAAGGTTGGGGAAAACTTCTGCAACAAAGTGCCATTTGATGTCAGCGGACCAAAGGAATACGCCGACCTTATTTTTGACAAAATAGAAGCCATTGTAGACAGCAGCGGCAGCTATATATCCCTGGCACGAACCCCGGAAGAGCTATACCTCAACAAGCGTATGGGAAAAAAGTCAATAATGCTCGGCATTGAAAACGGACTGGCTTTGGAGGGCAACCTCGGCAACATTGAACATTTCGCACGGCGGGGCATAGTTTATATAACCCTTTGTCACAATGGCGACAACGACATCTGCGACTCCGCACGCGGCAACAACACCCACAATGGTGTTTCGGCATTCGGCGAAAGTGTTATCAAAGAAATGAATGCTAAAGGCATAATGGTTGACCTCAGCCACGCCGCCGAAAAAAGTTTCTACGATGCGCTCGATATAAGCTCAACACCAATCGTCTGCAGCCATTCCAACTGCCGTGCGCTGTGCGGCCATCCACGAAATCTAACCGATGAGCAGCTGAGGGCACTCGCACGGAAAGGCGGTGTCGCACACATCACGCTGTATGGCGGATTTGTAAAACAGCAGGGAGAGGCAAATATTCTCGATGCCATGACACATCTTGAACACGCCATCGATATTATGGGAATAGACCAAGTTGGCTTAGGAACCGATTTCGACGGCGACGGCGGCATCCGTGGACTTGCCGACTCGTCTGAGCTTATAAACTTCACACGCCAGCTTCTCCGGCGCAAATACAGCGAACAGGACATCGCAAAAATATGGGGAGGCAACTGGCTGAGAGTAATGGAAACCGCACAAAAGATTTAAATCATGAACAAAAAGAAAACAATGACCTCAATAATAGCCTTGGCATCGACAGCCCTGATCGGATGGTACATTATGCCTTCCAGCCAAACACCGGCAGCCGGGACAGAAATGGCAGAGAGCGCAAAACCCGCAGGCCCAGAATTCAATGCCGACTCGGCATACACTTTTCTCCAGACGCAATGCGACTTCGGGCCAAGAGCCATGAACACCGTGGGACACGAGAAATGCGCCGAATGGATAATCAGCAAATTCGAGCAATACGGATGCTCTGTGACAACCCAAAAGGCTGACCTCAAGGGATTTGACGGCACAATTCTAAAAAGCACAAACATCATGGCAAGCTACAACCCGGAGGCCACAACGAGAATTATGTTGTGCGCACACTGGCACAGCCGTCCGTGGGCAGACAACGACCCCGACAGCTCAAACTGGAAAAAGCCTATCTTGGCGGCAAACGACGCGGCAAGTGGGGTGGGGGTTATGATAGAGCTGGCACGCATCATTAAGGACAGCCAGCTTGCATTGGGTGTAGATTTCGTATGCTTCGACGCCGACGACTGGGGATTTCCGCAATGGTCCAACGATGTTGACCCAGGTGACACGTGGGCACTGGGCGCACAATATTTCTCCAAAAACCTTCCCGACGGATATGCCCCACGCTATGGCATACTGCTCGATATGGTAGGCGGAATGGGAGCGAAATTCTACCGTGAAGGCATGTCTATGCAATATGCGCCAGAGATAGTGAAAAAGGTATGGAAAGCCGCGCGTGTAGCAGGATTTGGCAGCTACTTCCCCAACAGCGACGGCGGAATGATAACAGACGACCATATTCCCGTAAACGAGAACGCCAACATTCCGTGCATCGACATTATTCCGTATTATCCCGACTGCGCCCAGAGCAGTTTCGGACCCACATGGCACACGCTCGAAGACAATATGGACAACATAGACCGAAACACCCTAAAGGCCGTGGGACAGACTGTGGTGCAAGTGTTGTTTACGGAAGAAGAACTCTAATTATCCGTTAATAATACCAAAACGATATGACTCACGATTTGACAACTTCTGCCATAGAACGTCAGAATGTTTTAAATAATAATTTGGCCATACCTCGTATAAAAGAAGTTCTTGATATTGAAGCTTTTCAATACGAAGGAAAATATTATCTGACCAAGCAGATGGTTGCAGATTTCTATGAGGTAGATGTTAGAACTATAGATAACTATTTGTCAACTAACGAAAAAGAACTAAAACATAACGGATATTTTTTATGTAAAGGTAAGAGGCTGAAAGATTTGAAGTTACATTTTGCTCACGAAAAAACTTTCGTGAGCAAAATTACTCAATTAGGTTTATTCGATTTTCGTGCTTTTTTGAATATCGGTATGCTACTTGCAGAGAGCGAAAAAGCTAAGAAAATTAGAAGTCTGATTCTTGATATAGTTATTTCAACCATCAATGAAAAAACTGGTGGAGGAACTAAATATATCAACTGGCGTGATCGTGAATTTTTGCCTGCCGCTATACAAGAAGATAATTATCGTAAGAATTTGACTTCGTCTATTAATGTTTTTGTAGATGGTCATCCAACTTACAAATATTCTGCTATTACAGACATGATTTACAAAGCTGTATTTCGTGAAAATGCTAAAGAATATAGAGATTTACTAAAGTTAGAGCCAAAGGATAATGCCCGGGCTACAATGTATGGCGAAGTGTTAAGAGTCATCAGTTCGTTTGAGAATGGTGTAGGTGCTGCTATTCACGAAAAACACAAAGAGTTGAATAGAAAGCTTACAATTGCCGAGGTACAAGCATTGATAAGCGGGCAAGCTGAAAGTCCGGCAATGGCACCTTTCTTATACGATGCCAGACAGAAAATGGCATCAAGAGATTTTGGACTTCGTGATATTTATCATGACAATATTGCAGAATATATGCGGGCGATGTCTCCTGAAGAGTTTGAACGTTTTATCGGAACAGAGTCTATTGACTTAGAAAAACTGTTGGACAATGAAGAAAACCGCAAGACTCTTGAACGCTTAAAAAAATAATTTTTAATGAACAAGATAATCTATCTGTCATTTGATGATATACTCACATACTATTGCGATACTATTGAACAAAGTGGTGGAGGCATGTCCGGTGTTCGAGAAAAAGGCGGTATTGAGATGATACTTGATTTGGTGCAGAATGATTTATATTATCCTACTTTTGAGGAAAAACTTACTTATCTCGTTTATGCATTTTGTACAGGACATTATTTCGCAGACGGAAATAAACGTATATCACTTGTTGTAGGTGCTCATTTTCTCGTTAAGAACAGACATGGGTGGGCAGGATTCCATTTTCTGCCTCATATGGAGGCTTACATTTGGCATGTAGCAGCTGGCAATATAGGCAAGAACTTGCTTGGTAAAATCATCCATTTTGTAATCAATGGACAAGAACTTGATGAAGAAACCAAAATCGAGGTAATTCACGCAATGGAGAAGAGCCCGTTATTTAGTGATATAACCAGCAACGCTACCACCGTCAACAGGTAAATTCCGATGGCAAGCATCAGCGACTTGTCGGTATCAACGAGAAAGGGCAAAAACGTAAATTATTAATGTTCTATATTTTACGCTTTTACCCATTCTTTAAGATATTTTTTTTCTAAATATGAATTATATATTGAATACTTTTACTTTATATTCTTTCTCATCTTTGAAAAAAATAAATGGAGAATATATATCTTGCTGTTGGTTTGTCAGACCATATCCCATTATCTCTGTATTCTTATATTTTGGTATTCTGTATTGTTGTATTTCGCCTGTTTGTCTGTTTATTACAGCAAAAACATAATTGTCGGTCTTTCGATCATCTGTGTCTGTTGGTATACCGTAATGTATTATACAGGAAATAAAACTATCAGTAAACTCTATGGCTGATATATTCCTATAGAAAAACTTATTATATGCTTTTCTGTACTCTTCTTTATAGAATAGCGAAGAGTCTGGTAATGGAAACTCTTCGACAGCTATGTCAAACAATCTGTATTCTTCTTTCGCATTCCTCAAGTCGCTTACATCAGCTATGACAACTCTTCCGGAATACCCGTCGGTGTACACAACTTCCTTATTATGAGCAGAAGACTGAGGATCTATGAATGCATATCCAGAAAGGCTCTTGTGAGCATAATTGTCTATGTTGCCAAACTGACATATTTGTTTTCCCGTCTTACGGTCATAAGCAGCCATGTATGGATTTTCTATGTCATAAAACTCATGCATAAACGGATCCATGTGCGTAATACCTTTATATCTCTTTAAAGGTATGTCCAGAGGCCACGCTTTTTTCTTACAACCAAATATCATGGTATCACCAACTATGGTATAATTGAAATGAAAATTCATAAAATCTGATGATGTTATTTCGAAATCCATCATATACATAGGTCCTGATTTGAATGTTTCAGCATCACGTCTGATTATCACGGGGGCATTATAGTATGCTATACATCTATTTCCTGCACTATCACTTTCTATACTAAGATCAGGTAATGAATATGAAATTTCAATCCATTTTCCGTCTTCCGACAAGATAGGATAGATAGGAATATAGAATACTTGTTTTTCTTTTATCATGAAGTTATAAACTTCTTGCGGCACATTCACAAATCTAACTCTTTCTGTTGAGTCCACTTGCAGCATCGCCTTAAAGTCGATATTGTTCCCATTCTTATTGAACACCATTATGCCATCACTCAACTCGTCATTATATAAAAATATGCCATCCTTGAACACAGGAGAGTCTTTACAGCTTGACAAAGGAAAATCACTATTTGTATTAAGCGTATATTCTGTAAAATTATTAGAGCTTAAAAAGTCGTACTCTGGTTCTGGTATATTTTCTTTGGTGAGTTCAACGTTTTGGTCGACTTGAAATATTTTTTTCCCTATCGGTCTATTGTATCTTGTTAACCATCCAACAAACTCATCACTAATAGTTGTTGGGTCTCCGCCCACGATAAGCTCTCCTGAAGATTTGCACATTTTTAAAATGTAAAGACCGAGCATTCCATTTGTGTTGAAATTGAAAATTCTCTCATATCTGTTGTTTGTATCATACAGATACTTGTCGGCTTTATAACCATTATTTTTGTTATAGTGTTTTGACATATCAGCATCTTTATATGCAGTTATCAGCAACACTTCATTTTCTGGAGATAATCTTTTTATCTTTTCATAAAACGATGGTATAGTAACCTCACAACGCCTACAGTACGACGGTATATAAATCATAGCATATACTGTATCTTTTTCTAACTCTACCTCAGAAAGATATTCTTTCAACAATTTTTCTGTTCCAGGCATCTGTCGCATTTGTAATATACCTTCCGTCATGTCTGAGAGAAAAAGAGAGTCTCTGTTTTGTCCGTAAACAGATACGGACAAAACAGTTATTAGGATTGTTATGAGTCTATTCTTCATTGTCTGATTGAGTTACCGTGACATTGGAAATATTGCGGGTGTACTTTAATTCTTCTTTTAATATTTCCATATCCACATTAGCTTTATCATCATAAACAAATTGGTATTCTTCTGTAACTTCATCACCTTGTTTAGTAACTTTTTCGACAAGGGTTCCACCTACGAGATTGCTGGTTACAATAGTCACTTCTTTACACACTGCATCACAAGGACCTTCACAAGGATTATTTTTTTTGTTGCTTGCTCTCGCCCCAAAATATTTTGTCACAGTTTTATCAGCATTGGCAGGAATGCAATTGGCTCCTATAGCCAAAAGCGCAATAATAAAAATTTTTTTCATATTTTCATTCTATTAATTATTGATCCATCTCTAAAGCGTTCAGGATTTGCTTCCATTTTTTCATTACGGCATGGATGCCGTTTATATATTTTACGCGTTCAATATATTCTTTTGAAGTCTATAAAACAATTGAGCCTACGAAACAGAAGTTTTCATACGTCAACTTTATAATAAAGTCTCCTGAAAAACTTTCTGGCAATTGATAGGTCAGACCATCTGTGGATATAACATCATCGTATAAAACAGTATTCCCATCCTCGAAAGAAAGCAGTTCTATACTATATCCTGTCATGTTAGATTCAAACAGCAGCTCATGTCCTTGTAGATATACAATTGGAGACTTTATAGGAGCTTTGGGTTTGTTGTTGACCGTAACATTTTCCTCATCATAAAAAAACTTAAACAAAATTTTTTCAAAGTCATAGTTTTCTGTCTTATAGTCCGCATAGCAAATTGCAGAAACAAAAATCAGAAAAAATGTAAGTAATAATTTTTTTGTCATAATGCGATTTTTTAATTTATTCTGCAAAACTACAGAGAAAATCACATTTCTGCCAAATAAAAACAGTACACTTTTTACACACCCAATCATCATGGGATGTATAAATAATGAACTATCAACGTTTTATAGAAATATACATTTTTTACACCTCTGTATTATTATAAAGATTTGATATTATTATTTAAGTTTTTTGTTCCTTCGCTTTTGAAAAGTTTTTTGTTTATTGAGCTTCTTATATTTGTTATCCGTTGCTTAGACAAGTTCAACAAAACGGATGTCTCGCTAGGAATGAATAAGAATCTTGTGAGTATACAGACATTTTTCTCATTGTCTGTAAGTTTTGTTTGTTCATCATTAATTTTTTCGTAGAAGTGAGGCAAATTTTCTTTAGTTACTCTATAAAGTTCCTGCCATTCCTCTGAAGAGGCAGTTTTAAGTTTGCTCGCATTTACGTGCATCTGCTGTATAATAGCACTGTTTAATAGCGCTTGCCCCACAGTACAAACCTCTGGCATGTCGTTTGTTTTACAAATCACTGCTATGGCATGTTGCAATTCTGAACTTTCTTTTTCCTTGATATTTTTATATGTATAGAAATCTTCTTTCAGTAGTTTTAATTCCGTTTCTGCTTTATTCAGTTGTGAAAGAGTGTTAAAATACTGCTTGTTTGCTATTGACATCTCTGTTGTTTTTTTTCGCTGATACCTCTTAATATTAATGTATAATACATATATGCTAACCAAAAGCATAATAAAGAACAGTATAGATACGTATTTATAGCGTTCAGCCTCCCTCGTTTTAGTCTCTGCTATTAGTTTATTCTCGGTATAGTCATACAACGCCTGCATCTTAATGATATTCTTTGAAGAGGCGAGAAACGAAGAAGAATCATTTGTGATGGCAAACAATTTTGCATATCTCACAACAGAATCAGCAATACCCATTTTACCATACGTAGACATCAAACCCTTATAACCAGCTTCTATATCACTTATATCATTGTTACGTTGCAGAAGCTTGCCGTAAAAATGCAAAGCGGAATCTTTTTTATTAACTTCTTCGTAATATCTACCTTTTATTCTATAATAGAATAATTGTTCTGTTATTATTTCTCCATTATTATTGAACAATCCTGAATTCTTTTCAAATTCATCCATTATTTGTTTGGCTTTAGCGTATAAGCCTTTATTCAGATATATTTCAATAATTTGAGTCAAACAACCTGCAGCCATTCGATTCTGACCTACCTCTTTATATTTTCGATAAGCATTATTTACCACATACAAAACAGAGTCATATTTTCCCATCATACGATATGTTGCTCCGAGGTGCTCGTAGAATATTATAGCAGCAAGGGTGTCTTTTGCTCTCTCTGCATATTCCACAGCTTTCAGTTCCGCCTCATGTGACAATTCGGGTGTATGTTTATGATAAAAAAGTGATGCTATCTGTCCGTATATTCGGCTAAGCGTCTTAAAATCACAATCAGCTTGTGTAGTATCTGCTGCTGTAATGGCTTTTCTGTAATATTCGAGAGCTTTAGGCGAATTGCCTCTGTCGCGGTATACTCCTCCAGCCATGTAGTAAGCTTTCATCTGTAGAATATGATTGTTTTCTTCAGAATAATATTCTGCTACATCATCCATATACTGTATTGTGTCAAGCTTAATATCGAGCTTATCCATGGCAACAGTTCTTAATAACAGAAATTTCATTCGCTGTTTCTTTGAAAGCCTATTTCCCTCTATCTCATTTAATATGGCTATGGCTGAATCTGGTTGACAATCTACAATGTCCCATACCGTATTCAACATATTTTCTGTTCTCTGATCGCCGCATGCTGTTATTAAAACAGCGAATATTATTATTATGGC
>CABSIA010000080.1 GCA_902477645.1 uncultured Prevotella sp.
ACTCGCTTCTTGTACTACTTCTCTGTCTATGTAAATCTCTCAAAGATCTCTTTCTCGGTTGCCTGCCGGGAGGCGCTCAAGTGCATCGTTCCCGAAAGCGGATGCAAAAGTACTGCTTTTTACCGAACCAGCCAAATGTTTTTAAGAGAAATTTAAGATTTAACGCAAAATTATGCGGAATATTGATTTATATCAACAGCAAAGGGCGGTAACGGGGGGATAGAGAGGATAGAAATGACAGGTTGGATAGATTGGATAGAGAGGATAGAGAGGATAGAAGATAGATAGATAGATAGAAAGGCTGACTGGACAGGCTATTATATAATTAAGGAGGGCGGAAACAGGCTGAGAGCGGGGAAATGATATTTGGTTTTATAGAGGAAAGATAAATGCTATCTTTGTGCACGTCAAGTCCGCATACGATTCTCATAGGCCTAAATTTAAAAGGTAAATATCAGACCTCAAATATACAAAATTGTGACGAAAGAGCACGCTTATAGGACAAGAATTTGTGGCGGACTTGACATTTTTATCTCAAAATAATCCAATTCGGGGAAATGATATTAGGTTTTTTATCACGACTGGCTTATAATTCGGGATTTTTATGTAAATTTGTGCAGACAAACAGGACACGTCACCAAGGTGACGGTTGTCAGTCACCATGGTGGCGAATGTTAAGCACGTTGGTGGCGACACCTCGTCACTTTGGTGCAAACTCCGCAGAGGCTGCAAATCACAGAATACAAACTTGAGTATAACAATATAATAACTTAAAAATTATGAAGTACGGCGTATACGAAATCCCTGACCCGAGAGACAAGGAGAAAAAGATAAAACACCTCAGGGTGTGCCAGGGGCAGGTGGTTGGCAAACAGCATACCGCCGTATGAGAAAATTGGCCGGAGATGGAAAAATCGTAAACATTGGTACTCAACAGTCGCCTATATACAAGAAAGGCAATCTGTGACATGTGCCATTATAGCAAAAGAAATAAAAAGCCAAGAAAGGAAACATTATTTTGCTATATTTTCAATATTTACATATCAGTCTCAAAGAAAAATTATAATTTTGCAGAATACAACCTAAAATTATCAGATACACCAAGGATTTTATCAGCAATAGCAATAAAACAAAACAGCATGTCCCTCTGGAACAGAATCATAGATACTATCAACGGAACAGGGAATAGCCCGGATTATTTACAGGAAGTGTCATACGATGCTTCCCGCTATGTTTTCGTAGATGTTGAGGTCGGATTAAAGGATCATAAGATCCACGATATTGGAGCACTCAGGTGGGATGGTGCAGTGTATCATTCTGCAAACAAGCGGGAGCTGATGGAATTCTTAATTGATACGGATTTCGTCTGCGGACACAACATCATCAATCATGATGCCAAATATCTGTTTGGAGACGTGACATGCAGATTTTTACTCGTTGACACACTGTTTATGTCACCCCTACTTTTTCCAGAACGTCCTTATCATCGTTTGCTGAAGGATGACAAGCTGGTGAGCGAACAGATGAACAATCCTGTCAACGACTGTGAGAAGGCTCATGACTTACTGATGGATGAGGTAGCCAAGTGGGAAGAGCTTTCCGCATCAGCCAAGACAATATTCTCAACCCTGCTTCAAGACCATGATGAGTTCAAGGGGTTCCTCTCCTTCGTCAATGCAAAAGCCGGTAAGAAAGAGACATTAGCGGAGTTGATTCGTTCAGAATATACAGGCAAGATTTGCGGACATGCAGATATTGACAGCATGATAAACCGGCATCCCTGTGAACTGGCATACGCACTTGCTTTGATTGACACAACAGACCACCGCTCCATCACACCGGCATGGGTGCTGCATAATTATCCGAATGTGGAGAATCTGATACGGCTTCTCCGGCATACAGAATGTACAGAAGGTTGTGCTTATTGCAATAAAGACCTTGATGTCCTTGTTAATCTGAAACAGTTTTTCGGCTTTGATAAGTTCCGGACCTACGAAGGCGAACCGCTACAGGAAAATGCCGCCCGTGCAGCCGTGGAGCATAAATCGTTATTGGCCATCTTCCCTACAGGCGGAGGAAAATCGCTGACATTCCAGTTGCCGGCCTTGATGGAGGAACGCTCTGTACATGGACTTACTGTTGTAATCTCGCCCTTGCAGTCATTGATGAAAGATCAGGTGGACAACCTGGCTGAAAGAGGCATTACGGATGCTGTCACCATCAACGGCTTGCTCGATCCTATCAGCCGTTCAGAAGCAATTCAACGAGTGATGGACGGTGATGCCTCGCTATTATATATTGCTCCGGAGATGCTTCGGTCGAAGACGATAGAGAAGATATTGCTGGCACGCCATGTAGTACGCTTTGTAATAGATGAAGCGCATTGTTTTTCCTCTTGGGGACAGGACTTCCGGGTAGATTATCTCTACATTGGCAAGTTTATCAGTCAATACCAGAAGAATAAAAAGTGCCGTGAGGCAATACCCGTTTCCTGTTTCACCGCCACAGCAAAACAGAAGGTGGTGCAGGACATTTGCGACTATTTCAAACAGACACTCAACCTCGACCTTCAGATTTTTGCATCTTCGGCAACCCGTACTAATCTGCGATATTCGGTTATCCACGCTGACACGGATGAGGATAAATACATGAAATTGCGTTCATTGATAGCCGAATCATCTTGCCCTACCATTGTATATGTTTCCCGAACCAAACGCACAAGACAACTGGCAGACAAGCTCACTCGGGACGGACTCAAGGCTTTGCCCTTCAATGGCAAGATGGATGCGGAAGACAAGATTGCCAATCAGGAAGCTTTCATGAATGACCGTGTGCGCATCATTGTGGCAACCTCTGCCTTTGGAATGGGGGTTGACAAAAAGGATGTGGGACTGGTAATACACTATGACATTTCTGATTCATTAGAGAATTATGTCCAAGAGGCCGGTCGTGCCGGTCGTGACCCGCATCTCGAAGCGCGCTGTTTTGTACTGTATAGCGACGCTGACCTTGACAAACATTTTATTCTCCTCAACCAGACAAAACTCAGTATTAGCGAGATACAGCAGGTATGGAAGGCCGTGAAGGACTTGACCAGACAACGTATGCGTGCATGCTGCTCTGCTTTGGAAATAGCCAGAAAGGCAGGTTGGGACGACTCAGTATCTGACATTGAGACACGTGTACGGACAGCTTTGGCTGCATTGGAACAGGCAGGCTACTTAGAGCGTGGAAACAACGTACCACATGTCTATGCCACGGGCATCACCGTGAAGAACATAGATGAAGCCCGCAGACGTATCACGGAATCCTTGCTTTTTGAGAATGAGGAGATTGAAAAGGCTGTGCGCATCATAAAATCACTGATATCACAGAAATATATTGCCAAAGCTCAAGACGCAGAAGCGGAATCGCGCATAGATTATCTGGCAGACATTCTCGGACTGAGCAAGAGCGAGGTTGTCTCCAGCGTAGAGCGTATGCGCCAAGAAGGTATCCTTGCCGATTCAAAGGACATTTCCGCTTTTCTGAACGATGCAGGAGAATCGGAAAATAAGTCGAAGCGTCTGTTGGAACGGTTCACGAAACTTGAACGTTACATTCTCGGACATATATCAGATGCTCCACTTCGCATCTCATACAAGCAACTGAACGACAATGCCCAAAAAGAAGGTGTCGAGACTGCGACAGAAAAAGATATCCGCACATTGTTATATTTCTTGACTATCAAAGGCTATACACGCAAGAAAGAGGATGCCGCACGCAATATTGAGTTGATTTGCCAAGTGGATATAGAATCAACTCTGAAACGCTTTGAGAAGCGTATGGATATATGCCATTTTACAATTGAATGGCTGTACAGGCAAATATCGCCGACCACAGAGGAAGGGGCAAGGAATAATGGTGTCCAGTTCTCCGTGATAGAACTGCTGAATGATTTAAAAAACAATGGAAAAAACTTGTTTAGCACCATACAGGACGTACAATTGGAAGATGTTGAGGAGGCATTGCTCTACCTGTCAAAGATTGGTGCCCTGAAATTGGAGGGAGGTTTCCTTGTGCTCTATAACGCCATGGATATCCGTCGTATCAAGGATAGCAGACTGCGTTATAAACAGGAGGACTACCGTATGCTCAGCGAGTTCTACAAACAGAAGATTCAACAGGTACATATCGTGGGCGAATATGCCAATCTGATGGTGCGTGACTATAATGCTGCTCTGCAGTATGTACAGGATTACTTCCAGATGGATTACAAGCGGTTTGTTTCGGAATATTTCAAAGAAGAACGCATACGGGAGATAGAGCGAAATGTTACCCCGGAGAAGTATAAGCATATTTTTGGTATGCTTTCTGCAAAACAGATGGAAATTATCTCCGACAAGGAATCGCGTTGTATCGTGGTGGCGGCAGGGCCAGGCAGTGGAAAGACGCGAGTCCTGGTACATAAGCTTGCCTCGTTGCTATTGCTCGAAGATGTAAAGCACGAACAGCTGTTGATGCTCACTTTCTCACGTGCGGCGGCCATAGAGTTCAAGCAGCGGCTGATGGAGCTTATTGGCAATGCAGCCCATTTTGTCGAGATAAAGACTTTCCATTCCTATTGTTTTGACCTGCTGGGCAGAATTGGCAATCTCGATGACGCAAAAAATGTGGTGGCGCATGCAGCACAGATGATAGGAGATGGAGAAGTAGAGCCGAACCGTATTGCCAAGACGGTTTTGGTCATTGACGAGGCACAGGACATGAGTGATGAGGAGTATGCCTTGGTACATGCCTTGATGACAACCAACGAAGAGATGCGCGTTATTGCCGTTGGCGATGACGATCAGAATATATTTGAGTTCCGTGGTTCAGACTCCCGTTATATGACTCAGCTACTGAAAGAATCAGAAGGGCGGTTTGTTGAAATGACAGAGAACTACCGCAGTTCGCGGCATGTGGTCGATTTTGCAAACGCATTTGTGAGTGGAATAAGGGGACGAATGAAGAGTGAACCCATCATTTCCATGAATCATAAAGAAGGGTTCGTTAGCATTCACCATCATGTTTCGCATACAATGTACCAGCCTCTTGTAGATAATCTGTTGGCTCACCGTGGTGAAGGTTCCACTTGCGTGTTGACTCAAACCAATGAAGAGGCTGTCATCCTTGTCGCTTTGTTGCGTAAACACGGGCTGAACAGCAAACTGGTGCAGAGTATGGACGGTTTCCGGTTCTGGAATATGGCAGAGGTGCGCATGTTCCTCAAGTTGATAAACCGCAGTGTGCATACGCCGATTATCCCCGATGATGTATGGGAAAATGCAAAACACAAGACCTTTGCCATGTATGCCAATTCGTCGAGCCTTCATTACCTGCAACGGTGTCTCTTGCTGTTTGAACAGACAAATAAAACAAAGTATCACACCGACTTCAAGGAATTTGTCTTCGAATCGTCGGTCGAGGATTTCTGTGACCTTTCAGGTGCAGACGTGGTGGTCTCTACAATACATAAGGCCAAAGGACGTGAGTTTGATGATGTCTATATGCTCATCACTAAGCCTCAGCACATTCTTGACGAAGTGCTGCGCCGATATTATGTGGGAGCCACCCGCGCAAAAGAGCGTTTGTTCATCCATACCGACAGTCCTCTTTTCGACCGTATGCCAGCTGATGAGCATCATGTCTGCTAACAGCTGTATGACATGCCCGACGAGATTGTTCTACAATTGTCGCACAAGGATGTAAACCTCGGTTTCTTCAAATCGCGAAAGAATAAGATACTTGAACTCAGAGCTGGTCAGAAACTTCGTTTTGACAACAACTATCTTTATGACAGTTGCACAGACATGGCCGTTGCCCAATTGTCACAGAAGATGCAAAATGAGTTGCGCCTTTGGGCAGAAAAAGGCTACTCTGTTGTTTCCGCCACCATCCGTTTTATTGTGGCATGGCGCCCGAAGGATGCACCGCAGGAAGAAAAAGAGCATGCCGTATTGCTCGTAGATTTAATACTTAAAATACAATAAGAACTTATTCTTTAATTGTTGAGTGCTGTCTTTCTTATGCAAAGATACACCTTTTGCCGAAAATCTCACTATCTTGGCACGAATAATATTATATTATCGAATTAGGACATCTACTTTCTGAAGTAAATTATAAAAGGGTGTTAAAGGACGCTAAGGAGTTAAGCCAATACCTTGTACAGCAAACAAAACACCTACAAGACATCAGACTTAACTCCTCGGCTCCCTTTAACTCATTAACTCCCAAGCAAATAGAGTTCCCAAAAAAATGAGAAACCAGTTACTTCACCTCCCAAATATCGTTGGTTTCGAGAAGCTCCTCGAAGTTGTGATAGTGTTTTTGAGCACTTACTTCCTTTATCTGCATATTTACGGCATCGTCGTAGGTTGGGGCATCAACATCGCGTATTACGCCGAGAGCCACGGGGAAGCCATGCTCGTTGTCCATCATGGCGAGTTTTAACTGCAGAGTGTCATCTACGGCGTGTGCATCGTGGACGAGGATGTCATTCATAGTGACTCCATTCTCTCCTATTTTAACCACTTTCAGCCCAAAGCCCTCCTGCATAAGGCCATACTCGCTGTTCTCACCGAACACCAGCGGCTGACCATGGCGGACATAAATTGCATTTTTTGCACGTCCTTCTTTTTTATATATGGCATCGTATGCTCCATTGTTGAATATCACGCAGTTCTGAAGGATCTCGCACACGGCAGCTCCCTTGTGGTTGTATGCAGCCTTGAGAATCTCAACGGTCTCGGGGCCGTCGGTGGCAACAGAGCGGGCAAAGAAACGCCCACGTGCTCCGAAACACAATTCAGCAGGGCGGAACGGGTCCTCAACCGTTCCGTAAGGACTCGATTTTGAGACGAAGCCACGTGGAGAGGTTGGACTGTACTGACCTTTGGTGAGTCCGTAGATGCGGTTGTTGAGCAAAATCATGTTCAGATTGACATTCCGGCGCATGGCATGAATGAAATGGTTTCCGCCAATGGCAAGCCCGTCACCATCGCCACTAATCTGCCATATTGTAAGGTTCGGATTAACCACCTTTGCGCCTGTGGCTATGGCCGCCGCCCTACCGTGGATGGTCTGCATGGCGTATGTGTTGACGTAATAAGGCAATCGGCTTGAGCAGCCAATTCCTGAGATTACCGCCGTCTGATATGGCGGCACTCCGATTTCAGCCATGGCCTTGTAGAAACTGGCAAGAAAGAAATGGTCGCCACATCCCGGGCACCATCTTGGCTGACCTTTTTTATAATCGTTTGCTGTATAGTTCATTATTGTTGTTTTAAGTTTAGGGGGTGATAGAGAATAATAGAGTGAATAAAGACAAAGAGGTTTATTGAGAAAAATTCCAATCTTTACAGCACCTTAGCCTCGAAAGTGCATGCGCCCTGCGGCTCATCAGGAATAGATATGAGTTTTTCAA
Organism: uncultured Prevotella sp.; assembly: GCA_902477645.1. GTDB lineage: Bacteria > Bacteroidota > Bacteroidia > Bacteroidales > Bacteroidaceae > Prevotella. The sequence continues at coordinate 7,445 of CABSIA010000080.1, forward strand.
ATTCCTCCACGAGGTCGTTTACGATGAATGGCTGCCCCTTGACCTGATTGTACTGGTAAGGCACGAAATCGTTGACACGTATGCGCAATAATGCTGCGAGCTGTCCGAGATTTTGCTCTGCGACAACCACCTTTTTGTACCTCAAAAGCACCTCTGCAGTGTTTGCTGGCAACGGATTGACATATTTAAACTGCGCCAATGCCACCTTGTGTCCCTTTTTGCGCAGCTGCTCCGTAGCAGCAAGCAGATGACCGTAAGTACTTCCGAAACCGACTATCAGCAGCCCTGCATCATCGGCATCGCCTTCAACGACAAGGTCTGGGACCTGAATTTTTGCAACCTTCTCATATCTCAGATGTGACATCTCGTTGTGGTTTTCCGGCTCGGTAGATATGGCCCCCGTCTTGCCGTCTTTCTCAAGTCCGCCAAGGATGTGCGTATATCCCTCTTGTCCAGGTATTGCCCAATATCTCACCTTCGAATTGGGGTCGCGCACGTAAGGCGTGTATTTATATTTCTGCTCAGCTGTAGCAAAATGCGGGGCTATGGCAGGCAGCTCGTCCATCTTTGGCAATTTCCATGCGGCAGAACCGTTTGCTATGAAAGCATCGGTAAGCAGGACAACAGGAGTGAGATGCTCGAGGGCAATCTTGGCAGCATTGTATGCGGCGTCGAAACAGTCGGCAGGACTTGTAGCCGCAACAACAGGCATAGGACTCTCACCATTTCTGCCATACAAAGCCTGCAGCAAGTCGGTCTGCTCGCTCTTTGTAGGCAGTCCGGTAGAAGGTCCGCCACGCTGCACGTCGATAACGACAAGCGGCAACTCGTCGATAACAGCAAGGTTTATCGCCTCGCTCTTAAGACAGATGCCGGGGCCGGAAGTTGACGTGGCGGCAAGTGCTCCGGCAAACGAGGCGCCCACGGCACTTGAACATGCCGAAATCTCGTCCTCACACTGTACGGTGATTACGCCACACGACTTATGTTTCGACAATTCGTGCAGAATATCGGTGGCCGGAGTTATAGGGTATGAGCCAAGATAAAGCCTCAGCCCTGCTTTTTCGGCTGCGGCAATGAGACCGTAGGCTGTGGCCTTGTTTCCGGTGATGTCCATATATCTGCCAGGCTTTTTCACTTTCGACTCTATGCGGTATGTCGCAGGCACCGAGGCGTGAACATTGTGTCCGTAGTCGTATCCGGCATTGACAACCTTGATGTTCAGCTCTGCTACGGCGGGCTTCTTTGCAAATTTTCCTTTAAGGAAATTCTCTACCAAGGCTACGTCTCTGTTAAACAGCCAGCACACCAATCCGAGCGCGAACATGTTGCGGCACTTCATGGCAGTTTTGTTATCCACACAATCGGCAGCCACATCCTTAACCATCTGCGTAATTGGGCAAGCAACCACACGGTCGGGATCTATGCCAAGCTCCTCAAGATAATCGTCGGTCTTGAAGTCGGCCTTTTTCAGATCCATCGGTCCGAAGCTGTCGGTGTCGATAATTATTGTTGCCTGCGGTTTGGCATAACGGTATTGAGTTTTCAGTGCCGCAGCGTTCATGGCAACCAGCACGTCGCACTTATCGCCAGGAGTATAAACAGGCCCGCTGCCTATATGTACCTGAAAACCGCTGACACCCGTAAGCGAGCCTTGCGGCGCACGGATATCAGCAGGATAGTCGGGGAAGGTAGAGATACTGTTTCCCACAGTTGCAGAAATTGTAGAGAAAATGTTTCCGGCAAGCTGCATGCCGTCGCCAGAGTCACCAGAGAAGCGGACAACCACCTCGCTCAGTTCCTTTATTTCGATTTCTTCATTCATTGGTATATATATTGTTTATTTAAGTTTCAAATAATTCTGTAGGGCCGTCACATGTAACAGCCCCGCGTTAATATTTAAACGAGCTTCCGCCGAGGAACTCACGCAACAGACTTGTTGGCGGGATGTCGGCTTGCGGAATAGGCTTGAAATATTTCAGGAATTTCAGCAGACGGTAAGCCTCAGAATATTCCTCGCAATTCTCCGGCACCTGCTCAAGCAGCGGCTCCGCCTGCTGTTTTATCACGCCAATCTCGAAAAGCATGGCGGAGTTGAACATTGCGTCGGCATTCTCCTGGAATGGGAATATCCATTTGTTCTCCCCTGCCCTGACACTTGGCCACCGCCTGATGGTCTCACGGGCACTTACTCCACGATATTTGTAGTCGCGTATTATCCGTCGTAGCAGACGGTTATCGGTAGTTGGGATATAGTTGTGGTCGTCGAGCAAAATAGTTGTCAATGCGGAGGCATAAACCTTGAACTTCTGATCTTCTGGAATATGTGCCGTAAGTGCGGGATTAAGGGCATGTATGCCCTCAACAACAAGCACGTTGTTTGGCTCCATTTTCAGTTTGTGTCCGCTCTTCACGCTTTTGCCCGTTTGGAAATCATAGCGTGGCAGCTCAACCTCCTCGCCGTTAAACAGAGCATTGAACTGCTCGTTGATGAGGTCGATGTTCAGTGCATAGATGCTCTCGAAATCGTAGTCGCCCTTTTCGTCACGCGGCGACAGCTCACGGTCAACGAAATAGTCATCGAGCGATATCTGCAAAGGTTTGATGCCGTTGGCGAGCAACTGTATCGACAGGCGTTTGCACGTAGTGGTCTTTCCGCTTGAGGACGGCCCGGCGAGCAACACGAGTTTTACGCTTTTTCTGCCGGCAATCTCGTCGGCTATACGTGAAATCTTCTTTTCCTGCAAAGCCTCGCTGATATTTATAAGGTCTACAGAATGTTGAGCCTCTACAGCATTGTTGAAATCGCCCACGGTTCTTATGCCGAGCAAATCCTGCCACTGGTGATGCTCCTTGAATATCTCGAACAGTTTGTCCTGCCTCGTCATTTCGGGCAACACCGCCGGATTTTCTACCGACGGTATGCGCAACAGCATACCATCATAATACTTATCGAGTCCGAACAGATAAATCTGCGACGTATTTGTAAGCAGCGAGCCATAGTAAAAATCGTAGTATCCGTCAATGTCGTAGTACGTTGTATAAAGCCGTCCGGTGGTTTGCAGAAGTTTTGCCTTTGCCGTGTCGCCAAGTCTGTCAAACAGCTTTATAGCATCCTCCGTAGTTGTCTCATGGCGGCGGATGGGCATAGCTGCGTCGATAATTTCCCTCATCCGTGCCCTCACCCTGTCCACATCGTCATCGCAAACAGGACGGCCTATGCGCAAGTCGCAATAATATCCGTTGCTCACAGGAATGTCGATGATGACTCTCGACTCGGACCAAATATCTTTTACCGCCTTGCAGAGAATGAAAAACAGTGTCCGGGAATAGTTTCTGGAGCCAGACCCCGATGTCATGTCGAGAAACTCAACATCCTTGTTGTGATACAGTCTGTAATGCAGTCCCTCAACTTTGTTGTTCACTTTCGCACATATCGGTCCGAACGGCATTTTAAGATTATTTTCATTAAAAACCTCAGAAAGTGTGCTTCCGATGTTTACTTTTAATAATTTTTTATTATTTTTGCAACGGATTTGTAACATCTGTCTCATTGGCTTGATTTTTTAATTAGATTAGTGATACAGCGGTCAAAGCCTGAATAGCCTTGTTTAACGGCAAAAATACATCGAATAAACGACAAAACAAAGAAACCACCATAAAATAAAGTTAAAATATGTCGATTTGGATTTTTTTTAAGATTATCGGCTCATTGGCATTGCTGATGTACGGCATGAAGTTAATGAGTGACAGTCTGCAGAAAATGGCAGGTGCCCAGTTGCGCCATGTACTCGGAGCTATGACTACTAACAGATTTTTCGGAGTGCTGACCGGCGCTCTTGTCACAGCGTCCATACAGTCGTCTACCGCCACCACGGTGATGACCGTATCTTTCGTAAACGCCGGTCTGCTCACTTTGGCACAGGCCATATCCGTAATTATGGGTGCCAACATCGGAACAACGCTAACGGCATGGATTATGAGTGCAGGTTTCACGTTCAACATTACAGATTTCGTGTGGCCTGCATTTTTTATTGCCATAATCCTTATATATAACAAGAAGCGCGGCATCATAGGCGATTTTCTGTTTGGAATCTCGTTCATGTTTCTCGGACTTGGCACATTGCGCCAGACGGGTATCGACATGGACCTTGCACACATTCCGGAGGTCATAAATTTCTTCTCGTCGTTTGACCCCAACAGTTTCACAACCACCATTCTGTTCCTGCTCATAGGCAGCGTGCTGACCATGTGCGTTCAGTCGTCGGCAGCAATCATGGCCATCACCATGATTCTCTGCTCAAGCGGAGTTCTGCCAATTTATCAGGGCATAGCGCTTGTCATGGGTGAGAACATAGGAACCACCGTAACCTCAAACCTTGCCGCACTCACCGCCAACGCACAGGCCCGCCGCGCAGCCCTTGCCCACATGTTCTTCAACGTGTTCGGCGTAGTCTGGATTCTATGCGTGTTCCATCCGTTTATAGACATGGTATGCGGATTTGTAGGTGTCGACCCACGAAATGTCACCAATCCCGCAGTTCTCTCATTTGTCCTTGCTGCGTTCCATACCACATTCAACATCAGCAACACACTGATTCTAATTTGGTTTATACCATGGATTGAAAAGCTTGTGTGCATGATTATCAAACCGAAGACCGTAGAGGAGGAGGAGGAGTTCCGCCTGCACTTCATCAGCGGTGGTATTATGCAGACCCCAGAACTTTCCATCCTCGAGGCACAAAAAGAGATTATATCATTTGCCGACCGCATTAAACGCATGTTCAACATGGTACAGGAGCTGCTTGAGACAAAGGAAGAGTCTGCGTTTGTGAAACTTTACTCACGCATAGAGAAATACGAGGGCATCAGCGACAACATGGAGATTGAAATTGCCAAATATCTCGACAGCGTGAGCGACAATCACCTCAGCGACGAGTCGAAAGCAAAAATACGCGCCATGCTCCGTGAGATCAGCGAGCTTGAGAGTATCGGCGACAGCTGCTACAACATTGCCCGCACTATGAACAGAAAAATAAAAGGCAAAGAGGACTTTACCGAAAAGCAGTACGGGCATATCCACCAGATGATGCAGCTCACCGAAGACTCACTGACACAGATGAACGTGCTGATGAACGGCAGAAAAGGCAATTTCGACGCAAACCGCTCGTTCAATATCGAGAACGAAATCAACAATTTCCGCAATCAGCTCAGAAGCCAGAACATCAACGATGTAAACAACCATCTGTACACATACGCCATCGGCACAATGTATATGGATATAATCCAGGAATGCGAGAAACTTGGCGACTATGTAGTCAACGTTGTAGAAGCACGTATGGGCACACGCCAGAGAGGAATTTAAAGTCCCCCCTGCCCCCCAGTGGGGGGGGAGTACTGTTTAGAGTTTAAAGTTTAATGCCATTGGCAATAATCGCTCACATTAAACTTTAAACTCTATTTTTTATTATAAGGCATTTTGCATTAAAACTTTAAACTATTAATCTCCCGCCGGGGGCAGGGAGTTTTACGAGCAAGACCCGGAGAACTGCTAAACATCAGTTTCTCCGAGCCTTTTCCATAGTTCGAGGAAAGCCTTATGGCCGACTTTCTTCCCGTATCTCACCTTGACACCGGCGTCTGTCAGCAAGTCGTATGCCTGCTCGCTGAGGTATTCTGCATAAACCTCCACTACTCCGCCTTCGGCAATAATCCTTGCGGCAGTGCGTCCCACAGCCTTATCAGCGAGTTTCGCACCAAGCAATAGCTCAGGCTCCTGAGCTGCAATATTATACAGGTTGCGTACGCCCTGCCCGCCAAAGCATCTTTGACGGCCATCGTGCAGCACCACGAGCGAGTTATTTCCGTTGTTTAGGATATCAATAAGTTGTTGCATCATAATAATTTGGATTTTAGTTGTTGTATCTGTTCGCAAATATAACAAATAAAATCCGAATTGTCTGTAATATATTGAGAAATGTTTTCGTCTACACACCATTTTTTTGTTTTTGGGGCATCACTCCAAATTTCAGATGGATTAAAAAAATTACGTTGCTACTCACCACGAGCCACAACGTAAA
>CABSIA010000081.1 GCA_902477645.1 uncultured Prevotella sp.
AGGGTTGCGCGTAAACATGAAAAACAAGCTGATGCCGTTCTATGACAGAATGATGCTGCGCAAGAGATACATTATCGAAATCATCAACGACATGCTGAAGAACACGGCACAGATTGTACACTCGCGCCATAGGTCTGTAAGCAACTTTATCATGAACCTTATTTCAGCCTTGGGAGCATATTGTTTCTTTGACAACAAGCTAAAGGCATTGCAAGGATACTGCATCGAAGACACGAAGCAACTTTCTTTGTTCTAAAGACAGAATAATTTCTTTCGATTCTTTATATACAGCCCATGTCTGATGGCATGGGAAGAGAATTCGCATATCTGTCTTCACATGCAACTAATCGCTATTTTATCCCGAACTGGGGTAATTATATTAAAGGCTGTAGGGCCGCTACGTGTAGCGGCCCTACAGCCTTCTAACATGAGATATCGCCTTTCCCATTCACAGATCTAGATTATAAGAATTTAATTCCGCCAACGGGTAACTACAATTTCCTTACTTTCAAAGACGTCAATGCAAAAATAACCCTTCTGATGGCTGAAGAAAATTATTTTTGCCTTTTTTTGAAATTATTTCCTGAAACAGGCGAATAAAAGAAAAAAAGTTGTATTTTTGCCATTGAAGAGCAAACTTTATTGTGAGACCGTTAATTTATAGCAAAATTAAAAATCAACTAATTATGAACAAGAAAAAGACAATTGCAGCTGTAACCTAGCTTGTATTGGTGGGGGCTGGAGAGATTTGGGCTTATCTGAATGAGCTAGTTTACCTTCGGCGATGAAATTGAACGTTATCATGCGAACTTTAATTCATCAAGAAATCATATTTGTCAATTAAATTTTTGACCTATGAAAAAGATTTTAATATTAGTACTATTAATAAATTGTTGTCTGAGCGCATTTTGTGAATCTATGCGAGAGGTTGGGGGCAATAAGGTTGTAGCTAATAAGTCAACAATCTCTATTGACGGATTGAATACAAAGAGATCTTTCTATGTTAAGGTGGACGAAGAAGGCTCATATTATTTAAATCTATTTATTCTTGGAGGAAAATCAGTTTCTGGTATATTGAAAGAATATCCAATTATGATAAATGGTGTTTGTGTAGATACTATTGTATCAAAGAAACCAAGTTGGCATAGTTTTAATTCTTCAAAACCGTATATGTTTAAACGAGGTGATAATATTGTTGAGATATTTGATTCAGCTCCACATGTAGCAAATGTAGATAACATATTTCTCACACAACACCAAATCATAAATTCAGAAGACTCTGTAAAATATACAGAATTAAAAAACACTTTCGTTCCAGTAGTTGATTCTATAACAGATACATATAATTGCTTTGCATGGTCTGTAGGTATATGGGATCATTGGGAAGATCCAACAGATGATTTTTATACAGATTGTATTTTAGGGGGGCAACGCTATCCTGAAGAATTATATTATGATGACTTTTATATGTCTAACGGATATTTACGTTGTGACTTAAAAGATGCTGTTATATTTTTATGGGGTAATAAAGATGGGAAAGATTCTACTTTTTTGCATGCTTCAACAAGCAGGTATTCAAATAATGATAATATTCCTCATGGGTATGATTTGGAAAGTAAAATGGGTTCATTGGAAAGAATATATCATACGTATGATCATATAAATGGTTATGGATATGGAAAACTTTTGACATATTATAAACCTGGCACTTTGTTCAAAAATAAGAGCTTGTATGAGAAAGTTGCAGATGGTGAGGTTATGATGCGGAATTATGTAGTAGAAGATGATAAACGTTCTTTTATAAAAGAAAAAGTAAGTAGTATAGAGAATGATAAACTTAATGTTTTTAACAAATTATTTGTAAATTGGAAAAATGATATAAAAAACTCCATTTATAGTACTTTCAAACAATTACGAACTTTAGAATCTTATAAACCATTGAGAGATTTTGTGTCTAATGATTCTATTTTGCGCTACGCAATTATGGAATTGATTGCCAACAATGAACAGTTTGCTATACCATTGTTGGAAGACGAAATACTCCCTTATAATAGAGATGCTTATAATGAAGTGTCTTTAAAATTGAAAGATGTAAAGAATAGGACTGTAAAAACGAAGTTTTATAGCAGTCCGATAAGCAATGCAAAATTATTTGTAAATTGTATTTTGGAAAATAAAATTTTTCGTTCACCTAATTTTGGTAATGAGAATATTGTTACACCCCCTAATAGAAAAAGTGATATAAATATGAGGGTAAGCTGTAATGGTAATACTTGTGTTATAAATGTAGATGTAGAATCAAAGTATCCAACTACTTGCTGTATATATACTCTTAATGGACAATTAGTTGCAAATTTAGCTCAAGAGGCAAAATTATCTACAGGAACACATGTTTTTACTCATTTATCCAATAAAAAAGGAACTTATTTGGTTTATTTTGAAAACGGTAATACTATTAACATTAAAAAGATAATTATAAAATGAAAACAAAAACCTTGTTATTATTTGTGATATCCATGTTCTTTCCTAAGTTCGTGTTAGCTCAAGGAAATACGGATGCGACTTATCATGTATATTCCATGGTAACAGCTGACAGCCATTTGTATCTGGCTACAGATGCTGGAGTAATTGACTATAATTTTACTGAAGGTAAGTGTTGTTTGGCTTCATTGCCAGACGGAGAGTCGGGGCTTAGTCCAAAAAGCATAGTTTGTGGAAATGGAGACGTGTATGTAGGCTTTTCTGATGGCCAAATATATATGCTGAAAGACAATGGCCTTAAGTATCTGTATTCTATGCCTGAGACATCACTCAATCAACTATGCCTCGACAGCAACGGCACTCTGTATGCTTGTGGACGAAGTTTGTACAAGAGAACCGATACAGGCTGGTCTCGGTATATTTTGCCAGATTCAGAAATCTCATCTACTCATGCTATTTACAGTATGTGTGCTGATAAGGCTGGCTGTATTTGGTTAGGTGCCCGGTTGGCTTCAGGCGGAGCATATAAATATAAAAACGAGCAGATTGAGTTGCTGAATGACAAGACTGGGGCTATAATGGCTGTTGCGTCAGACAATGCGGGAAACGTATGGATGGGTTCTGCGGCAAAAGGCTTGTTCGAGTTCAAAAATGATGTTCAGATCAATAACTATACCAATGTAAATTCCTCACTGAAAGATAAAACCATCACAGCAATGTGTGTTGACGAAACTGGAACATTGTGGTTGGGCAGAAACTATCTGCAGCAATACGCTGATGGTGATTTTGTCTCTTATCCGATGTCTGACGGTGTTAGCATTACATGTATGACACATTGTGACGGCGTGCTTTATTTAGGAACAAATGCAGGACTTTATACGTTTGTCAATGGTGAGATAAAGCCCGTTAATCTCGGCACTTCGGGTGTGTCGTTGTCTTCATTGCCGAAGTCTGGGCAGTCAGGTGTTTATAATCTCCAAGGAGTAAGACTTGATGCCTCATCAGCAAATACCGCTAATAGACTCTACATAAAAGACGGGAAGAAACTCTTGAGGAGATAGCGGCCGCAAGCAAAAATCATCCCTTTGGCGACAATCACCAAGGGGATGATTTTTATTATAATAACAGTTGTGTATTTTTAGCCCCTACCTTTAATCTTTCAGAAGTTTGTCGAGGAACGAGTCAAGGTCTTTGTCAAGTCCCTCCATCAGGTCACCGTCTATGATGATAGTCTCATCGTCGGCAACATACAGTTCGGCGATGCTCTCGCGCTCATCGTTTTCCAGTACAAGGCTGAAAGGCTTCAGTATTCCCATGGTGTCAACCGTATCATGCATTTTCTTTAGCTGTGAGCGCAGGATGCCTGTTATTCTGTCATAGAAATCCTCGTCTTTGTTGTCAATCCATTGTTCTACAACACAGCGTGTAATCTCTTTGTCATCATCGTCGAATGCAAGCAGCTCACCGCTGTCTTGAGATATACGCAGATGGATATCGGTGAGTATTGATGTCTCGTCATTTGTTGGAAACTTCTGGGCAATCTTTCTGATAGCCCTCTCAATCTGCATGGTGGTCTGTTCTGTTGCTTTCATGATATTTTGCTTTATTTGTTGCAAAGATAGCTTAAACGAGTGACATGACAAAACAATTTCAACAAATTGTTTCTAATTTTATGGCTTTTGTGCAAACGATTACGGATAAGAATTGTTAACAGAGACTTGTGTTTTTGCAATTATTCAGGCTTTTTATTTGTCATTTAAAAATATAGTAGTACTTTTGCATTTGTAAACTCGACATTACAAATAATGGTTAACAACTCCATGTTGAATGAGTAATAGAATTAAACACGACGGCATAATAGATTCTGTATCTGGCGATATTGTAAAGGTTCGTATTGTGCAGACATCGGCATGTGCGGCTTGCAGTCTGTCGAGGCAGTGCAACTCAGCCGAGAGCAAAGAGAAAATTATCGAGGTTGCCAATTGTGGCTCCCAATACAGGGTGGGGCAGCAAGTTGTGGTCTCCGTTTCGGCGGCTATGGGCTATAGGGCTGTGATGCTTGGTTTCGGCTTGCCTTTCTTGTTATTGGTTGCCGTGGTTGTATTGGCTTACGCTTTTACATCCGACGAGCCTCTCTCTGCATTGCTTGGACTGGTTTCCCTTGTGCCTTATTACATATTGCTGTATCTGAACAGGGATAAGATAAGCCGTTCTCTGTCGTTTGATATAGAGTGATTAGAAAAATCAACTAAAACAAATAAGTATTATGAATTTTATTTTAATTGCAGTTATCGTCTTGGGACTGATAGCCCTTGTTGCGGCCATAGTGCTCTATGCTGTCTCCAAGAAGTTTGCTGTGAAAGAAGACCCGCGTATCGGTCAGGTTTTAGAGGCGTTGCCCGGTGCCAACTGTGGCGGTTGTGGCTTTCCCGGCTGTGCGGGCATGGCTGATGCCTTGGTGAAAGGTGCCGACCTTGGCAGTATCGATGGTTTGACGTGTCCTGTGGGCGGTTCTGCCGTTATGGGGCAGGTTGCCGATTTGCTTGGTATGGCAGTGGCAAACACCGACCCTATGGTTGCTGTTGTGCGCTGCAACGGAACATGCGAGCACCGTCCGCATACCGTTGTCTATGACGGCATGCGCACGTGTCAGGCTGTCAATGCGACATGTGCCGGCGAGACTGGATGTGGTTTCGGCTGCCTTGGCTGTGGCGACTGTGTCGCGGCATGTCAGTTTGGCGCCATAACTATGGATGAGACAACTGGTCTGCCCGTTGTGGACGAGGAGAAGTGTACAGCCTGTGGAGCTTGTGTCAAGGCATGTCCGCGTCATATCATAGAGCTGCGCAAGAAAGGCCCCAAGGGCCGCCGGGTATATGTGCGGTGTGTTAATAAGGAGAAAGGCGCGGTTGCTAAAAAATCGTGTGCCGTTGCCTGTATCGGATGTGGCAAGTGTGAGAAAGTATGTAAATTCGATGCCATAACAGTTGAGAACAACGTGGCATACATCGATTTCAACAAGTGCCGTTTGTGTACAAAGTGTGTCGATGAGTGTCCGACTGGCGCACTCGTAAAAGTAAACTTCCCGGTGCGCACGCCGAAGCCTGAGGCTTCAGCTGTCACCATAACAGACAAAAAGGAGGCAGAAGCATGAAATTGAGAACATTCAGCATGGGAGGCGTTCATCCCGAGGAAAACAAGATTACGGCAGACAAGGCGACTGTGGCCGCTGCGTTGCCTAAGCAGGCTATATTCCCGTTAGGGCAGCATATCGGCGCACCAGCAAAGCCCGTTGTTCAGCGTGGCGACAAAGTAAAAGTCGGCACCCTTATAGCAGAGGCCGGAGGTTTCGTGTCGGCGCCTATTCACTCGTCTGTATCGGGTACGGTGGCAAAGGTCGACACGGCTGTCGACGCCACAGGTTATCGCCGTCCGGCAATATACATCAATGTGGAAGGCGACGAGTGGGAAGAGAGCATAGACAGGAGCGACAAGCTTGAGAAACTTTCTGACCACCCGGAGCTTACCCCCGAGGAAATTGTAAACCGTATAAAAGAAGCCGGTGTTACGGGTATGGGCGGAGCTGGTTTCCCTACGTTTATCAAACTTTGTCCGCCAAAAGATGCGAAGGCTGAGTGTGTGATACTCAACGGCGTAGAGTGTGAGCCGTATATTACATCCGACTACCGCCTTATGATGGAGCATGCCGACGAAATTCTCGTAGGTCTCGACCTGCTTATGAAGGCGGCTAAGGTAGAGCGCGGATATATAGGCGTTGAGGACAACAAGCCCGAGGCTATAGCCCTGTTTGAGGAGAAGACAGCTGCCGACCCGCGTGTGGAGATTGTGGCATTGGAAAAGAAATATCCTCAGGGCGGTGAGAAGCAGCTTGTGGATGCCGTTACAGGCAGACAGGTTCCTGCTCCTCCCGCAATACCTGTCAACGTTGGTGCCATAGTGCAGAATGTAGGTACGGCGTTCGCCGTATATCAGGCTGTTATGAAGAACAAGCCGCTGTTTGAGCGTTATACCACGGTTACAGGAAAGCAGGTAAAGAACCCAGGCAACTTCCTTGTGCGTATGGGAACACCAATGAGAGAGCTTATTGAGGCCTGCGGCGGTATGCCTGAGGGCGACAATAAGGTTTTGGCTGGCGGTCCGATGATGGGAAAGTCGGTAGTGTCTACAGATGTTACGGTTTGCAAGGGTACAAACTCTATCACCATATTGACAGATGCCGACGCACGCCGCAAGCCCGTGCAGCCATGTATACGCTGTGGCAAATGTGTCAGCGCCTGCCCGATGGGGCTTGAGCCATATCTTCTTGCCACCCTTTCGGCTTTCAAGCAGTGGGAGCGTCTGGAGACCGAGCAGGTTACATCGTGTATATCGTGTGGCTCGTGCCAGTTTACGTGTCCGTCACATCGTCCCATCCTCGACAACATTCTTCAGGGCAAGGGTGTGGTGATGGGTATCATAAAATCAAGAAACGCCAATAAAAAATGAGTAAGCTAATAGTTTCGCTGTCGCCGCATGCCCATGGCACCGACAGTGTGGAGAAGAACATGTATGGAGTTGTGCTGGCCTTGTTGCCCGCCTTGCTTGTGTCGTTCTTCTTTTTCGGATTAGGTTCCGTAGTTGTTTGTCTGTCGAGTGTTGCCGCCTGTATGTTTTTTGAGTGGGCAATCTCAAAGTATCTGATGAGGCGCCAGCCATCGCTCACCGACGGCAGTGCCATAGTTACGGGTTTGCTTTTGGGTATGAACCTGCCGAGCAATTTCCCTATCTGGATGATTATTATCGGTGCTCTCGTGGCTATCGGTGTGGGCAAAATGACGTTTGGCGGCTTGGGTTGCAATCCTTTCAATCCTGCTCTCGTTGGCCGCTGCTTCTTGCTCGTAAGTTTTCCTGCCGCTATGACATCGTGGCCTGTTGCCGGTCAGCAGGCAAGCTATCTTGACGCAGAGACGGGCGCGACGCCGCTTAGCCTTATGAAGTGGGCCATAAAGAGCGGCGACGCAAGCATTCTCGACAAGCTGCCGCCGGCTACGGAGCTGCTGCTCGGCAATGTCTCAAACGGTTATGGCGCAGGCACCATCGGCGAGATATGCGCCTTGGCTCTGCTGCTCGGACTCGCATATATGCTCTGGAAGAAAATCATAACATGGCATATTCCTGTATCAATTCTCGCAACGGTGTTTGTGCTCAGCTCGCTGCTGCATCTTGCCAGTCCGGTATATGCCAATCCTGTGCAGGTGTTGTTGAGCGGTGGTCTGATGCTCGGCGCCATATTCATGGCAACCGATTACGTCACATCGCCCATGACGCATAACGGACAGCTCATATATGGTGTTGCCATCGGTGTGCTCACGGTGATAATCAGAAACTGGGGCAGTTATCCTGAGGGTATGTCGTTCGCTATACTGATTATGAATGCCTTCACACCTCTCATCAACAATTATGTAAAACCAAAGCGTTTCGGCGAGGTGCCGGCGAAGCGTAAATAACGGAAGGGAGGAACAGAATATGGAGAAAATGAAATCGTCACTCGCGAATATGGTCATCGTTCTCGTCGGCGTGGCTGTTGTAATAGGTGCCGTGCTTGCATGGGTAAACCATGTTACGGAAAAACCAATCGCAGACAAGGCGCGGCAGACACTGGCGGCCGGAATAAAAGACGTGATGGGGGCAACTGACATCAAGGTTGACGACCCCGACAGCCTCACACTCTCAATTCAGAACAAGGAGCATAACTTCGTTGTCCACAATGTTTATGCAGCCGACGGCGCATATATGGGCGCGGCCGTTGAGAGCACAACAATGGGCTTTGGAGGCGACTTGAAAGTGCTTGTAGGATTCAATGCCGAAGGCGACATTATGGGTTACACCATTCTGCAGGCCTCTGAGACACCGGGACTTGGCGCAAAGGCCGACAAGTGGTTCCAGAAGGACGGCAAGGGAAACATTATCGGCATGAATCCGTCGAAAGGTGAGCTGAAGGTAAATAAAGACGGAGGACAGGTGGATGCCATAACAGCATCAACTATCACTACCCGCGCATTCCTCTTGGCCGTAAACCAGGCATACGCGGCATATAGGGGCAACGACACCGACGCTGAGAGCGGTGCCTCAAAACAAAAACACTAATATCGGATAGATTATGAACTATATAAAAACAATCACAAACGGCATACTTAGGGAAAACCCTGTGCTGGTTCTGCTGCTCGGCATGTGCCCGACGCTGGCAACCACTACCAGTGCCGTCAACGGACTTTCCATGGGACTTGCCACCATGTCGGTGCTCGTATGTACCAATTTTGTTATATCGTGCATCAAGAATATCACGCCCGACAAGGTGCGCATTCCTGTTTTCATTGTTGTCATAGCCGCCTTTGTCACTATTTTGCAGATGCTGATGTCGGCATACGCGCCAGACTCCATCAACAAGGCGCTCGGCATTTATATACCGCTTATCGTGGTGAACTGCCTTATTCTCGGACGTGCGGAGAGTTTCGCCGCAAAGAATACTCCTGTCGCCAGCCTTGCCGACGGCTTGGGCATGGGACTCGGCTTCACGCTCGGCTTGACAGTGCTCGGCTGCATACGTGAAATTCTTGGGGCGGGCAGCATTTTCGGTATTGCGCTGTTGCCCGAGACAACCAACATCCTGCTGTTCGTGTTGCCTCCCGGAGCATTCATCTCGTTGGGCTATCTTATAGCTGTCGTAAACAAACTAAAGGTTAAGGAGTAACGGTTATGGAATACTTATTGATATTTATCTCGGCGATATTCGTCAACAACATTATTTTGTCGCAGTTCCTTGGCATCTGCCCGTTCCTCGGCGTTTCCAAGAAGATAGACACCGCCCTTGGCATGGGTGCGGCAGTGGCTTTCGTTTTGACGCTGGCAACCATAGTAACCTATCTGTTGCAGACATGCGTTCTTAATCCTCTCGGACTGCAATATCTGCAGACCCTGTCGTTCATCCTCGTTATTGCGGCATTGGTTCAGATGGTTGAGATTGTGCTGAAGAAAGTCTCTCCGGCACTCTATCAGGCTCTCGGAATATTCCTTCCGCTCATCACCACAAACTGCGCAGTGCTCGGTGTGGCAATTCTCGTCATCCAGAAAGATTTCTCACTCGTCCATAGCATAGTCTACGCTTTCTCCACGGCAATAGGTTTTGCCCTTGCAATGGTTGTCTTTGCCGGATTGCGCGAGCAGCTCTCGCTTGTCCGCATTCCGAAGGGCATGCAGGGTATGGCGATAGTTCTTGTAACGGCAGGCATACTGTCGCTCGCCTTCATGGGCTTCAGCGGAGTAGACGGAGGATTGCGCTCTGTATTCGGACTGGAATAAAGAAATGTTTACAATTATATCAGGCTCGGCCGCCACATCAGCCATTTGCTGCTGATGTGGCGGCCTTTTGCGTTGCAACCCCTTTATATATGCATACTCAAACAGATTATTAATCTGTTGGGAATAAGATTAATAATCTGTTGCCCGTAAGATTAATAATCTGTTTGCCAACGCAGCCGTATGTGTTTTTCCCCACTGTCTGTTGTCTGTCGGTTTTCTATCTGTTGCATCTGTGTTTTGGGTTATATATATGTGGTAAATATATTAAACAAAATCGTGGGTTGTGCCGTTTTTGTTATCTGACAGCTAAAATTATTTTTGCCATATAATTGGCTGTTTGTGGAAAAATCTGTAAGTTTGCATTTTATAATAAAATGTATCATGAGCGAACCAAACATACAGCTGCAGCAGGCATGGGACTTTGTGGAGAACACCGGACGCAGCGTTTTCCTGACGGGTAAGGCCGGAACGGGTAAGACAACATTCCTGAGACATGTTGTCAGCAAGAGCAGTAAGCAGACCATTGTGCTTGCGCCCACTGGCGTGGCAGCCATCAACGCCGGCGGCGTGACAATACATTCGTTTTTCCAGTTGCCGCTCTCGCCTTATCTTCCGGGTCAGAGCGTGAAGACTATGTTCAACTTCGGCCGCAACAAACGGAAGATTATAGCCTCGCTGGACATGATTATAATCGATGAGATTTCTATGGTACGCAGCGATTTGCTCGACGCAATGGATGCCGTGCTCCGTCATTTCCGCGACTGGCGGAAACCTTTCGGCGGCGTTCAGCTGCTGATGATTGGCGACCTCGCACAGCTTACGCCCGTGGTGACACCCGAGGACGAGGCTGTTTTGGGCAGCACATATTCCACACCTTATTTCTTTGGCAGCAAGGCTTTGGCGCAGGTTGACTACGTGACTATTCAACTCGAGAAAATCTACCGTCAGCAAGACTTGCGGTTCGTAGACATTCTGAACTGTGTGCGTGAGGGAAATCTTACGGCGGTAGAGCTTGCACGGCTCAACGAGAGATATATTCCCGGATTTGTGCCAAAACCGGAGGATGGCTACATACGCCTCACCACGCACAACCGCATGGCAGACTATCAGAACGACACAGAGCTGGCCCGTCTGCATGGGCGTGCCTTTGCCTACGATGCTGAGGTTTCGGGCACGTTTCCCGAGTTTTCGTTCCCTACGTCTGACAGACTGATCTTGAAAGTAGGCGCACAGGTTATGTTTGTGCGCAACGATCCGTCTGGCGCTCACCAGTTTTACAATGGCATGATTGGCAGAGTGGTCTATGCCGACAATTCCGAGATAAGGGTTCTCGGTTTGGGACAGACAGAGCCTATTGTCGTAGAAAAGCAGGACTGGGAAAACGCGCGGTATACCGTGAACGAGAAGACGAAGGAGATAGAGACCGAGGTGCTCGGCACGTTCCGCCAGTATCCGCTGCGCCTGGCGTGGGCTATAACCATACACAAAAGTCAGGGACTAACCTTTGAGCGCGCCATAATAGATGCCGGACGGTCGTTTGCGCCCGGACAGGTTTACGTTGCCTTGAGCCGCTGCCGCACACTGGAGGGATTAGTGCTCTCGTCACAGATAGGGCAGGGGGCCATAATTGGCGATACGGTTGTCGACAACTATATGTCCTCTCAGCAGCAACAGGCGGAGCGGAGCATTGCCCTTTTGCCCGATCTGAAAGATGAGTACCATCGGGCCTTGCTCTACGAGATGTTCGATTTCTCGAATATGCTACGCCTTGAGGAGGCCATATTGCGTGTGCTCATTGAGCATTTCTCGTCGGCATTCTCCGGTTTAACCTCCCTGCACCGGGTAGCACTCGACGATTTCAAAAAGAAGGTTATTGAGGTTTCGCAGAAATGGCAACGTACCATGGCGGCCATGTCTATACAGCAGCTGCATGATGATGCCTTCATAGAGCGTGTGCAGCGCAGCGCCGGATATTTTGCCGAGGCTCTGATAAGCATATTGACAAAACCGCTGTCGCTCGCTATTGCCGCCCGAAGCGAGAACAAATATGCCCAGAAGCGTATGCAGGATTTAGGCGGCGACCTCAAAATTGCATGGCGCACAAAGGTGCTGCTGTTGCAGTCTATGAGCGGGAAACCTTTCTCGACTGTGATATATCTCGACGAGAAACGCAAGGCTGTTATGGATGCCGTGGACGAGGAAAAAGGCAAGCCTGCGGCACGGAAACAGCGTGAGAAGAAGCCGAAACAGCCAAAGGAACCGGTGGAGAAAACGTGGGAGACGAGTTACAAGCTATATCGTGAGGGCAACGATATAGACGAGATTGCACGGCTCAGAAATCTCACATCGGGTACAGTCTTCGGACATTTGGCACGGTATGTCCGTAGCGGCGATATTCTGATTACCGATCTCGTGAGCGAGGAGAAGAGGCTTATCGTTAGCCGGATTATAGAGAAGGTGCAGGAAAAATGTAAGGAAAGCGGTGAGGCTGTGACTCTGACGTTGATTAAAAATGCTTGTCCCGACAATATCTCCTACAATGACATCCGTTTAGTCATGGAGTGCGGAGGCATTTAAAAACCTGCTCACCCTCTCTGTATATTCTTGTGGATAGTCAGGGTATGATGCGGCATGCTCCGTCCCCTTGGTTATCCACATTTCTTTTCTCCCCGGCTTTGCGTCGTAAAGTTGCCGCATCATGCTGAACGGCACAAACGTGTCTCTGTCGCCATGTATGAAGAGCATCGGGCGTTGGCACCGTGCAACCTGATTTACTGGTGACGCCTCGCCAAAGCTCCAGCCGTGGACAATTTTGCAAAGCAGGCTTGTGGAATACATCAGCGGAAAAGCGGGCAGCGAGAACTGCTCTTTAAGCTGCGTGGCGAATTCATCCCATGCGCTTGTATATCCGCAATCCTCTATGAAACATTTGACGTATTCGGGCAGCTCTTCTCCCGACAGGCACATTGTCGTTGCGGCTCCCATCGATACGCCGTGCACCACAACCGTGGCTTTTCCTAAAGAATCAGCGAAAGTCTCAGCAGCCATTTCCGTCCACCTTTTTACATCCAGTCGGTCTTTCCATCCCATCTGAATGTCATCGCCGTCGCTAAGTCCGTGTCCGTGAAGGTCTGGCATGACGACGTTGTATTTCAAATCGCGGTGGTACATGCGCCCGAGATACAGGAACTTAACGGCGCAGTCCTTATATCCGTGCACCAGCACCACCGTACGCCCGTTTGCGGAGTCGGCTCTGAAATAAAGAGCGTGGTGGCGCTCTCCTGTAGGCATTGTCAGGAAAGTGTCTTTTATAGTCCCGCGGGCGTTCATGCTGTCCACCCACGGCCTCATGTCCGGTATTCTCTTGAACAAAGCCGTATATGCGCTGTCCATATCCCTTCTGTTAGGGTCGGAATTGAGCGAATACCCCAGCATATATGCGCTTCCGCCGGTTATTGCCGTCAAAACAGCGGTGACAAGTCCGATAATTATACTCTTCTTCTTCATACCTTCATCCGTTTTTGCTGCAAATATACATATTTTATTTATAATATTCACTCGTTGGCGGAATTAATTTAGTGAGTGCTTAATTATGCCAGTTGACTCTTTTTTATGCTGTTTACATATCGTAAGATGTAATTATATTAAAGGCTGTAGGGCCGC
>CABSIA010000082.1 GCA_902477645.1 uncultured Prevotella sp.
TGTCTGGTGGCGGACCATAAGCTTTGCGCTTGCAACATTTGCGCGCAGATAGTTGCGGGCATGCTCAAAATATGTGCCTACGCCAAGGTTCTCGCTTGTCTCTGTCTGTGTGAGCCAGTATTGACCTTGAATGTCGTAGCGCTCCTGCTCTTTTGTTGAGAAAGCCGAGCCTATGAGAGAGATGCTCGTAGAGTCGCCAAAATGACGGGTTATGCTGAAAGTTCCGAAATATGTGCGGAAAAGGTCTTTTTCCTGACCGTCAAAATATACCTTAAAAGATTTTACGTTTTCCATCGTTCCGAACGACGTCTCACGGTCGGTAGGGTAGAAGTCGTAATGGTTTTCCGATATATTTCCTATGAAGTCAACAGTCCAGCGTTTGTTGGGTTTGTAACTGAGATAAGTCTGGTAGTCGAGAAACGACGGGCGGTATTCTCCATCGGTGTCGAGCGAGCCGAGAAGATATTTGTTGGTCTTATAGCGCAAGCCGTTGGCCCATGACAATTTTTTGTTTGAGAAGCCAACGTATGCGCTGGCGCCAAGCAAAGATGCTGTGGCCGTAGCCTCAAACCTCTTCGGACGTTTGTATTTTATGGCCAATGCCGATGACATCTTGTCGCCATATTTCGCCTCATAACCGCCTGTCGAGAACTCTATTTTCTCAACCATGTCGGGATTTATCACCGACAGACCTTCCTGCTGGCCAGAGCGGACAAGAAAAGGACGGAAGACCTCAACATCGTTGATGTAAACGGAGTTCTCGTCGAAACTTCCGCCGCGCACATTGTATTGTGACGATAATTCGCTATGAGTCGAGACACCAGCCTGACTTTGGATAAGCTCCTCAACGGCGTTGCCCGTGGTCGACGGCATGGTTTTGAGCTGCTCGGTTTTGAGTTCCTGAGTCTGTCCAGTCTGTATCTTTTGCCCCGTGACGCTTACCTCGCCAAGAGTCTTGTTGTCCTCGCGCAGCACTATCTGAAGTGTCTGTGTGCCACGTGGTTTTCTGAGTACCCTGGTTTTGGTTTTATAGCCAATCATGGAAAACTGAACTGCCACAGAGTCAGCACTTTGCAGTGTGATGCTGAATTCCCCCTTTAATGATGTCATTGCCACTTTGCCTTGTTTCAGACATGAGACGGTGGCAAGCTCTACGGGATTTTGCTGCTCGTCGGTGACTTTTCCCCGCAGAGTGAATGTCTGTGCTATAGCGTTTATGCCGAATGTCGTCAGCATCAGCATTAAGAATATTTTTCTGACCATAATAGTATAACGACAAAATGGCAGATTTATTGTAATGGCAGATTTAACAGTTCTGAGGTTATGTCTAAAAAATCCATTAAACTCCCTAAAAAACGCAGCCGCTTGCATTGGCCATCGCAAGCGGGTTCGTTGGCTAATGCAAGCGGCTGCGTTGGCTAATGAGCATCACTGCATTTTTTCTGCTGAATTTTCAGTTCTCTCAATTTTTGCAATAAAGGATACCCGTTGGCGGAATTAAATTCTTACAGTCTTGTAATCTACTAAATCTGTGAACGGGAAAGGCAATATCTCATGTTAGAAGGCTGTAGGGCCGCTACGTGTAGCGGCCGCAAGCAATAATTGGCCTATACACGATTACAAATTCCAATTGCGGCCGCTACACGTAGCGGCCCTACAGCCTTATCATCTTACGATATGTAAATAGCATAAAAAAGAGTCAACTGGCAGAATTAAATACACTCTAAATTAATTCCGCCAACGAGTAAAAGGATACAAAATAAATAATACGGCCCGACAAAATGCCGGGCCGCATAGATATGTATCGCTGATTTCAAAAATCACGCTTTACTCCGACAACGCATGTAGTCTTGTCGTCAAAATAGAAAGTCTGTTTTATAGTGTCGTTGTCCAATATGTATCTCACTCTCATGAAGTTTAGCCGTCGGCTGTTGCCCCTGTCACCGAATTTTAAAGGTTTGAACAGCCCGGAGGCTTGCGCCTTGTCGCGCATGTCGTTGAGCACAGAGTCGGAGATGACAAAGGTGGAGTCGACGTGCGAGAAGTACTCGGCAGTGTAGTCCTGGTTTTTCAGGTTGTTGTCGAGAAACTCCCTTACCAGCTCTTTTGCCTCCCGGTTGTCGTAACACGATGTCGCCGTCAATGTCAATACGGCTGTCAGCAAAGCTATTGTCAGACCGTTGCGGCATATTTTCGTAAGTGCCGGCATAGACTACTTGACAGGTATGTTGTGCATGATGTCGAGCAGGTGATCCCACACCATCTGAACTGTCGGAATGTGCAGTTTCTCGTCTGGCGTATGCACAAAGCGTAGAGTCGGGCCAAATGACACCATGTCGAGGTTCGGATAGCGCTCAGAGAACAGTCCGCACTCCAGTCCGGCGTGTATACCTCTGACAATAGGCTCTTTTCCGAACAGCTTAACATACGAGTCTACAGCGAGTTTTGTGAGTTTGCTGTTGGCGTTCATCTTCCATGCAGGATAGCCGTCGTTCTGCACAACCTCAGCTCCGGCAAGCTCAAACACTGCCGCAATTGTGTTGCATTCATTATCGAGGTTGCTCATTACATTTGAGCGCTGTGATGCAAGAACCTCTATCTGTGTATCGGAAGTTTTTACTACAGCTATATTGCTCGAAGTCTCAACCATAGTCTCCAAAGCCTTGTCCTGACACATAGAGAACACACCATTGTCTACAGCCTGTAAAGCTCTGATAATACGTGTGCTGCACTCTTTCGGTAAAACCTTTTGTGCATCTGTGCTCTGCATGTTGAATTCCATCTCAACATCAGAAACATGGAACTCCTCCTCAACATCGGCTGCAAAAATATTCCATGCGGCTCTTACATTTTCTTTTTCTGCAGCAGGAACTGCAAATACAACCTTGCCGTCGCGTGGAATTGCGTTGTGAAGTTTTCCTGAGTTGAACGAAACCAGGCGCAGGTCTGTTTTCTGCTGAGTAGAGTACAGGAAGCGGGCAAGAATTTTTATGGCATTGGCACGTTTCTTGTCGATATCGTCACCAGAGTGGCCACCTTTCAGCCCTTTAAGAGAAATTTCAAGGAAGAACATTCCCTCAGGAGCGTTCTCACGCTCAAAATAGAATGTCGCGCTTGTGCTTCTGCCTCCTGCGCATGAGACGAAAATCTGTCCCTCGTCCTCGGAATCGAGGTTTACGAGCATGTTTCCTTTCATAAAACCAGCTTTCATACCAGAGGCACCTGTAAGCTGTGTCTCCTCGTCACGTGTGAAAACGCATTCTATCGGACCATGCTCAATGTCGCTGCTGTCGAGAATTGCAAGCTCAATGGCGCAGCCGATGCCATCGTCGGCACCAAGAGTTGTGCCTTTTGCTGTGAGCCATTCGCCGTCAACGTATGTCTGTATGGCATCTTTGTCGAAGTCGAATTCTATGTCTACGAGCTTATCGCAAACCATATCCATGTGGCTCTGCAAAATCAGTGTCTCACGGTTCTCGTAGCCCAGTGTTGCGGCCTTGCGTATAATGACGTTTCCCGTCTCGTCAATCTCAGTCTCAAGACCACGGCTCTCGCCGAACGCTTTTAAGTATTCAATCATTTTCTCCTCACGCTTCGAAGGACGTGGAATCTGGTTAATCTTGGCAAAATGCTCAAACACCAGTGCCGGTTTCAATTCGCAATTGTTCATTTTGTTTATTGTTGTTGTTTGGTTAATTTTATTTTGCATTTGTCCGTACAGTCACGCCTGAGCAAAAACATCCTTGGCTGATATGCGGAAATATGCTTTTAAGCATTAATGCAAGAACCCCTAAAAACATAAAATAAATGTAGATTTATTTGGTTTTGTGAGAGGTTTGCACTACCTTTGCAGCCACAAAGTTAATAAAAATGATAGAAACTCTGCTCATAACCATGTTAATAATTGCTATTTGTATGGCATTATTGTGCGTAAAGCTCATTTTCCGTAAGAACGGCTCGTTCTCATCACAGCATATTCACGACAGCAAGGCGCTGAAGGAAAAGGGCATTCACTGTGTTATGGATCAGGATAAGGAGGCGCGCAAAAAAGGCATTGCTTATTGATGAGTGCGTGTTCTGCTATTAACAATTATTAGATTATAAAGAACATAATAAATTATAAGAAATGAACAAGAAAAACATTTTCCGCACTGTAGCCTTGGCTTTTGTTGCCACTATGGGCATGACTTCGTGCGACAAGAGTAATCCTCAGATGGACCAGAAAGCCGCTACAGCACAGAAAGCTCCGGCTGGCGAGATGAAGATTGCCTATGTTGAAGTCGACTCAATTATGAGCCAGTATAAATTCTGCAAGGAGTATAGTCTTATTCTTCAGAAAAAGGGACAGAACATTCAGAATACACTCGCTCAGAAACAGCAGGCGCTGCAGAATGCCGCCAATAACTTCCAGCAGAAGGTACAGCAAAACGCATATACACGCGAGCAGGCTGAGGCAATCAATGCAGGACTGCAAAAGCAGAGCAATGATTTGCAGGCTCTGAACCAGAGACTCAGCACAGAGTTCCAGAACGAGACCGAACAGTTCAACATCGCCCTCCGCGACAGCATACAGCACTATCTTGCCGTTTACAACAAGGACAAGAAGTACAGCATAATTTTCAGCAAGCAGGGTGACAACCTCCTCTATGCGGACAAGGCTTACGACATCACAAACGAAATCGTAGCCGGTCTGAATAAGGCCTACAAGGGAAAGCC
Organism: uncultured Prevotella sp.; assembly: GCA_902477645.1. GTDB lineage: Bacteria > Bacteroidota > Bacteroidia > Bacteroidales > Bacteroidaceae > Prevotella. Next base: position 4,717 of record CABSIA010000082.1, read on the forward strand.
TGCTGAAAAGAAGAGCGCTAAAGATACCAAAGATACAAAGAAAAAGTGATTTTTCAACTAACGGCGATGAAAAAAGGTGTGTCATCCAATTCTAAAATGGTTGACACACCTTTTTTGTGAATACAGGCTGGGATCTCAATCAATACTGTACGGCCGCTATGTATAGCGGCCGTAAGCAATGGAACATATTTTGTTCGCAAAAAATCGTTTCAAATATCATTCTCAATATAAGGTTTGGTGATATGGTTTATCGTTTGCTGCCGTTACATGTAACGGCCCTACAGAGAGTGCTTTAATCTAAATCACGTATGTGCAGAAAGAATGTGGCTGCAAGTTGATGTTTAGATATTTGTCATTTATCTTAACAGAAAGGTTTGTGTCGCCGTCCGTGAAATTGGCGGCGGTAACAACATATTTGCCTTCTGGAGTCTTGAATACCAATACAGGAGATTTACTGTAGTCTCTACCTGCATACGCAAGCATTTCTGTGCCTTTTGCAACGAAGTGGCTGAAGTGTTTATATGCGTAATATTCAGGAGTATATCTCATTTTCCTTGTTTTGCTGTCTACTTGTATCAGAGCGTTTTGCGTCCATCCCCATGGTGATATGCCATTGTCTTTCAGTATGAAATTCCAGTTATAGTATTCGTCGCATCCGTTTCCAAGATTGTCTGACAACAGGAAGAATGTGTGCTCACCGGCTTTCCAGTCCATACTGCCATTTCCACACTCGCTCTCGCTGACCATAAACCTATGATGTCTGTACCGGTCTCTCATCTGTGGCAGATTGTTCCGGCATTCCCATTGTGTGCCAATGCCCACCACATTTGCCTGTAGCGTAGGATTATCAAGAATTTTCTCCACATAGTCAAGTCTGTTTGTGTTGAATGTGCCTATCCACAATTCCACCTCTGGGTGTTTCTTTTTCAGAGTGGGTGCCAAATATTCATTATTGAAGCGGAGTGTGCCTTCGGCAGTCCATGCGCAACCGGGATATGGGGTATATGAGTATGCCTCGTTTTGATACATCACCTTTGTTATGTTCAGTCCCTGTTCCTTATATAAATCTATGAATCGGCAGAACATGTCGGCATAACATTGCAAGTATCTTGAATCTTGAATGAAAAAGTCTTGTGTGGCAAGACGACGCGGGAACACTCCGTTGCGGTCGCCAAGAAGTTTCATCTCGTCGGCATCAACCTGCTTGCCGTCATCCATATACAACAAGTAGCTCTGCCGCTCGTCCATTTGGTTATATTTGCTTGGCGACACAGGATAGTCGTGGTTTATCTTCATCCACACAGGTGGACTCCACGGACTCATGAAAAGCTCGAGGTTGGGCTGGTATTTCTGAGCAGCCCGTGCCAAAGGTATAATGTTTCGTTTGTCGTGTTCTATATTGAAATACTTCAGAGCGAAATCCCCATCCACATCATCGCAGCTATACCAGGCCCTTGAATAGTCGTTGGCATTCATCGACACTCTGCCGTGTGTGAATTTCAAGTCCCCTTTAGGGTCGAATATGTTGAACAACACCTCATCTTGCTCTTTTCTGCTGAGCATATTGAAAGCATCCCAGTCAAGCTCGTTGAAAGTAGTACCGAAGGCATGAAACTTTGTACCGTGACTTTTATTGCCGACCTCTGCCACAACTTTGTTTTTGGCTTTTGCAGACAATGTGGTACTTGTTTTCACCCACACGGCAGATTCTGTTGTGGTGAAGCATGCCACTTTTTGAGCCATAGCAGTAGATGAGAGCAATATGGCGAGAGCCGTAAAAATAGTGGTTTTCATACAAATCTGTTTTTCTTATTTTTATTTTGCAACATAATAAAAAGTGTATCTTTGGGTCTTTTTTGGCTCAGATTGTAAGTCTCGTCGGTCACATAACCCGCTATGCTCCCTCTTCCTCTAACAATGCTGCCCTCAAAAATAAATTCAAAATTCGGCAAAGACAATTTATAGAACACACCATGACTTATTCAAGAAAGATCATTTTATTTCCTCCGTCGGCAATCCTGTCAGTTCAGAAATCATCTCAATGCCTATTCCCTTTGCCAGCATTGCCTTGGCTATTTCTATGCGCTCTTCCATACGTCCTTCTTCACGTCCTTCTTTGCGTCCTTTCTCACGTCCTTCTTTCATTCCCTCAAGATGCCCCTCAAGATGCCCCTCGATGAAGCCCTCTGTATGTCCCTCGATTCTTGCGGTGCCAAGCACGTCGTTCTGTATCATCACAGCGTTTATGTGCTCGTCGTAGGCGTGGCGGTCGGCATCGCTCATTGAGTAGTATAGCAGCTTGTTGCGTGCCTCCTGAAGACCCGGAGCGGTGGTGTCCTCGCGTATGTCTCCGTTTTTGAGGTATTCCACCCACTCCTCAAGGGGTGTCACGGCTACCTGGTTGAAGTTGTTCACCCTGACGAGGTAATATGTCGGGAATATGTCCGACGGCTTCTTTTTAATTATGACGTTTCTCTCCTTCTTGTTCACTATCAGCTGGTCCTTGGTATGCACGCCGATGAAATTGTTCTCGCCGATGTAGAGGTAGTCGTCCCCCACGCCAAGGTCGAAATACAGGATGCTGATAGAGTATACCTTCTTCACCTCCTTATAGGTCTGGCCGAGCCTCATGTGCTCTGTCACAGCCTTGCATGCGCCGTAAAGTATGCGCTCAAGGTAGCACAGCTCACTGGTGTTCTGTATCTCTACGATTATTATCTCGCCCTCGCTGTTCTTTGCTTTTATGTCCACGCGGTTGAACTTGTCGTCCTCAGCCTCCTGATTTCCCTCGCTCTCAAGTATCTCGACGATTTTCACCTCCTGGCCGAGAAACACGGTCAGGAACCCCTCAAGCACACCGAAGTTTGCCTTCTGCCTCAGCAGACGCTTTATAGCCCAGTCGAAGCGTATGTATTTGTCACGAACCTCTGACATAATTGTTGTTTTACCTTGTTCTCTGCAAAGATAAATAGAAATCTTTACCTGACAAAATTTTCAATGTGTTTTGTGTGCGGAGGCAATGAAACTGGATAAAAAGAAGCCCGCAATGCCTGCCCATGCATTTCGGACATAACACCCGTATAGTCTCACCTGTACGTTTAGGAAAAAAACTAAAAAACAACTAAGTGTTTCCCTAACGAAGTGGTGTGAGAAGAAAAGTTTAAATCACTTCTATATGTTTTTTTTGCGTAATTAGCCAAAAAGCGTTACCTTTGCACCCGTAAAAAGAGCATACTTTTAAAAACGCTTAGTATGGCACATAGTTGTCATCCCAAGTGTTATCACTCTTCCAACATGCGAGGCCTTGGGCTGAAGGAATTGGAAATTTCAAGTGATACACTTGATAAATCATTTACTATTTATCATTTCTCACAAGAAATTGCTACGCTGCACCGTAAATCCGTAGCGCATGTTATTTCACAATTTATTTACTGACATCAAGAATGAAGAAATCTGTTTCCGAATTGCTTGAACGTAAGAACATACTTCCAATAAGTATGCTTACGGCTTACGACTACCAGACGGCCTGCATTATCGACGAGGCTGGCATCGATATGATATTGGTAGGCGACTCTTTGGGCAATGTTGTTTTAGGATACGAAAATACACTTGCCGTAACAGTTGACGATATGATACATCATGGCAAGGCTGTATGCCGTGGCGCAAAAAACACATTTGTGGTTGTCGACATGCCTTTCATGTCTTACCAGACTTCTGTTTACGACGCTGTTGCCAATGCCGGCAGAATAATGAAAGAGACTAACTGTCAGGCTGTCAAGATGGAGGGGGGAGCCGAATATGCTGACAGGATAAAGGCCATTGTACAGGCCGGTATTCCTGTTGTCGCCCATTTGGGACTGACTCCACAGTCGTTTAACACTCTTGGCGGATACAAGGTTCAGGGCAAGTCGGCAGACGCTGCCCGGAAAATCATCTCTGACGCAAAGGCTGTCGTTGACGCAGGCGCTTTTGCCGTCACCTTGGAATGTGTTCCAGAGGCTTTGGCAAAGATAGTCACAGAGAGCATTGACGCAATCACCATTGGTATTGGAGCTGGAAAATATTGTGACGGGCAAGTGTTGGTTTGGCAAGACATGCTTGGCTACAGCAACGGTTTTTGTCCTAAATTTGTGAAGAGGTATGCCAGCCTTCACGACGTGATGCTTAATGCGTTCAAAGAATATAAACATGAATGCGAGAACCGCACATTCCCGACAGAGAGTAATACCTTCAAGATGAATGCAGAGGTGCTCGAAAAACTTTATTGATAACAAAAAAAATAAAATATCGAAAATGAAAGTCGTTAAAACAATAAAAGAAATTAGAGAGATTGTTGCCTCATGGAGAAAAGAAGGACTTACGGTAGGCCTTGTTCCCACCATGGGCTTTTTGCATGAGGGGCACCAGAGTCTTATCAGCAAGTCGGCTCATCAGAACGACCGCACGGTGGTTTCTGTTTTTGTAAATCCCATCCAGTTTGGCCCGACAGAGGATTTGGAGTGCTATCCGCGTGATCTTGAGCGTGACAAGAAGGCTGTAGAAGAGGCTGGGGGAGATTTGATTTTCAATCCTGAGCCTTCAGAGATGTATCCCTGTCATTTCACGTCATTTATAGATACTTCCGAAACCACCGAGCTTCTATGCGGCGCAGTCCGCCCAATTCATTTCCGTGGTGTATGCACCGTTGTGGGCAAGCTCTTCAACATTGTTTTGCCCGACAGAGCTTATTTCGGCCAGAAGGATGCCCAGCAGCTGGCTACCGTTAAGAGATTTGTCCGTGATTTGAATTTCAATATCGAGATAGTGCCATGCCCAATCGTCCGTGAGGAGGATGGCTTGGCAAAGTCGAGCCGCAACACATATCTCAATGACAGGGAGCGCAAGGCGGCTTTGGTGTTGTCGAAGAGTCTGGCAAAGGGACGTGAGGTTATTGACAATGGCGAGCGTAATGCAAAAAAGGTTATTGAGGTTATTACCGACAGCCTTCATTCTGAGCCTCTCGCACGCATTGACTACGTTGAGGCTGTAGACTTTGAGAATGTGCAGCGCATAGAAGTTTTAAAAGGCGAGGTGCTTGTCGCCATTGCTGTATATATTGGCAAAACGCGCCTTATTGATAATTTCATAGTAACGTTGTAGTCCCTTCTTTGCTATACAGATATGGAAATAACACTTTTAAAGGCGAAAATACACCGTGCGGTCGTCACTCAGGCTGATTTGGACTATGTAGGCAGCGTCACCATTGATACGGAGCTGCTTCAAGAGGCCGGCATAATGGAATACGAGAAAGTGCAGATAGTTGATGTCGACAATGGCAGCCGTTTTGAGACATATACCATAGCCGGCGAGGCTGGCTCAGGCATAATATGCCTGAATGGTGCCGCTGCAAAATGTGTCAGCGTTGGCGACAAGGTCATCATCATGGCATACGCCAATATGACTCCTGATGAGGCGGCGCGTAATAAGCCTACGGTATTATTTGTTGATGAGAACAACCACATCGCGCGTAAGGCAAACTATGAGCGGCACGGACTGCTTTGCGACCAAGACTGAGTTGAATTATGCTTAAATCTAAAACTATAGTACTTGGAGTGTGTGGCAGCATCGCTGCTTATAAGATTGCCAACCTTGCGTCTATGTTGGTGAAGAGGCATGCTGATGTCCATGTCATTATGACACGGAATGCCTGCAATTTCATAACTCCTACGACTTTCGAGACTCTCACAGGCAATAAATGTCTGGTTGACACGTTCGACCGTAATTTTGAGTTTCAGGTCGAGCATGTCGCTTTGGCTAAGAAAGCTGATATGTTTCTCATAGCTCCCGCCACTGCCAACATTATTGGTAAAATAGCAAATGGCATCTGCGATGATATGCTCACAACAACAGTTTTTGCGACAAAGGCACCCGTCGTTATCTCGCCTGCCATGAATACGGGAATGTGGGAAAATCCTATATTGCAAGACAATATATCAAAGCTTAAGAAGTTTGGATTTGGTTTTGTAGAGCCTGATAGCGGACGCTTGGCTTGCGGAGATACGGGCTGTGGCAAAATGCCTGCAGAGACCGTGTTGCGCGAGCATGTGGAATTGGCTGTCGGTATGGCAAAGGATATGGCAGGCAAGAAGGTTCTTGTCACGGCAGGCCCGACTCAAGAGGCCATAGACCCTGTAAGATACATCACAAATCATTCGTCTGGCAAAATGGGATATGCCATTGCTAAAGTGGCGGCAATGCGTGGAGCTGATGTGATATTGGTCTCAGGTCCCGTGAGTATCAGCCCTTTCGTTGGTGTTGACAAGATAGATGTGGTTTCTGCAGCAGATATGTTTAATGGGGTAACTGCAAACAGCGATGATTGCGATATAATAATCATGTGCAGTGCTGTTGCCGACTATACTCCTGCAGAATATTCAGAGCAGAAGATGAAAAAATCTTATGCTGACTTGTCAGTTTCTCTGAGCCGCACCCAAGATATACTGAAATATCTTGGCGAACATAAGAGACAGGGACAGAAGATTGTAGGTTTCTCCATGGAGACGGAAAACCTTATAGAGAATTCCCGTAAGAAGCTGGAGAAGAAAAATGCTGACCTTATTTGCGCAAATTCCATTAATAGTAAAGATACCGGTTTTGGAGTAGATACAAACCAGGTTACTCTCATCTCTGCAACGGCTACTAAGGAACTGCCGCTTTGCAGTAAAGAGGAGACTGCCTTTCTAATTCTTCAGCATATTCTGACAACCTCATAACCCCACACCCTCATAACCTCACAAATGTATTTACTGATTGACATAGGAAACTCCACCGTGGTCTGTGCCATTGCAGGCAATGATGGTGAAATTACGGCAACGTGGAGATTTGATACAGTAAAAGACCAGACACCAGATTATTATATTGACAGTCTGATGTCTGGACTTGAAAGCCATGGAGTTAAGGCAAATGATATAGAGGCAACAGCAATATCGTCGGTTGTGCCGGAAATCAATGGCTGTTTTGCTGAGGTTGTATATAGAGTTACTAAGTCTGTGCCACGTTTTTTTACTGTTGCAGATGTGTTTCCGTTGCTGAATGTGGATGTGGAAAATCCTGAGCAAGTAGGCAAAGACAGGTTGGCAGATGCTGTGGGTGCAATAAAATGTTATGGCTGCCCTGTTATAATAATAGACATGGGGACTGCTACCACAATCGGTATTGTTGACCATGACCGGAAGTTTGTCGGTGGAATGATAATACCAGGAGTTAAGACAGGTCATAGGGCTTTGTGCGAGAGGGCATCACAATTGGCAGAGATTGAGAAATGGGAAGCAAAACATATAGTTGGCAGAAACACTGAGGAATGTTTGCAAAGCGGCGTTATATATGGCACTGCCTGTATGATAGACGGCATCATAGACAGGATTGTCAGTCAGTTTGGCACCCGATTCAACATTGTCGCCACGGGTGGAATGTCTTCAGTAATAGTGCCTTATTGCACTCACAACATTCAAACAGACAAACACCTGCTGCTCAAAGGAATATATCATGCCGTTATAGCGTCAAAAGCAAAGTAGAGAATGAAAAAGGATATTGTAATTATCGGTTCTGGAAATGTGGCCACACATCTGGCTCAGGCTTTATACGAAAAAGGGGAAAACATTGTCCAGGTATATAGCCGGCAGTTGGCTAATGCGGAATTGTTGGCTAAAAGGGTAGGGGCTGAAGCCACAGATTGTCTTGCAGATATTGTCGCTGATGCCGACATATATATTATCTCGGTCAAGGATGACGCCATTCAAAGTGTTGCCGGCGCATTGTCGCATGTTGATAGAGACTCTATAGTTTTGCATACCGCCGGAAGTGTGCCGCTTACGGTGTTGTCTTCAAAGTTTGTCAATGCGGCAATACTTTATCCTATGCAGACATTCTCAAAGACATGCGGTCTTGATTTCTCGTCCGTCCCATGTTTTGTCGAGGCTTACAACCAACATACATTGCAAAAGGTAATGCTGTTAGCACGGTCTGTATCCACCCGCGTTGTCGAGGCAGATTCCGAGAGACGCAAGTATTTGCATCTTGCAGCAGTTTTCGCATGCAACATGGCAAACCATTGCTACCATTTGGCTGAGTGTGTGATGAAAGAGGCCGGACTCGATTTTTCACTTCTTAACCCTCTAATCGCAGAGACAGCCCGCAAGGTACAAAACATGTCACCATACGATGCGCAGACAGGACCTATGGTCCGCAACGACCTCAGTGTCATGCAAGCCCAATTGTCTATGCTGAAAGACGACGACATGAGGGCGCTATATGAGCTTATGGCTAAAAGCATTCGCCGCAGACATCCTGAATAGCCAACAAAATTGATTTACGACTTGCTTAGTAATATAACCTTAGCCGTCTTATTATCCATTTCTGGCATTGTGGCGCCTACTGGTGCGCCAATATACGTAGGGTCACACACAGTGAAACGGCGGTTGTCCAGCAGAATGTAGTCACCCTGAACATCAGTATCGAAACAAACGGCTGTGGCAAGATGACCAGGATAATACACAAGTATGACATCCAATCCTAACAGGTCGCGCACTAAGCGTGAGAACAATATAGAGCGGTCCTCACAGTCACAATACGGATAAAACAGAGTTTCTTCGGAAAAGAACGCACGGTCGCCGCCCCACACCTTGTCGTCATATTCGTAAACTATTTGATGGTTGAGAAAGTGGTGGATGCACTATTGGAACGTG
>CABSIA010000083.1 GCA_902477645.1 uncultured Prevotella sp.
CCGTCGACATGCCTCTCGGCGAGTGTTTTCCTTACGAGGGCAATTTTGCCGCAGGCCTCCCCACCCGCATATTCTAGCGGGTGTATGCATATTTTATTATCCGGCACTCTGGGTCTGTCTTTCCAAGCCTCGGCAAGCGGGTCAAAATTTGTCCTCACGGTGATGCCTCCCTGTCTGCGCAGCTCCCAAATCAGAGACTCCACAGTTTCCACAGAGTTCACCATGCCGTCTATTCCAACCTCAGGCCGCTCACACTGAGACAGTTTTCGCCCTATCCATTGCGGAATGGTCGGTGTCTCGGGCATTTTCAATCTCATCAGCTCAATCCCAGTCCCCTCCAGTTGCTGTGCGGCAGCTATAAAATACCGGGAGTCTGTCCACAGTGCGGCGGCATCCAAAGTCACCACCACCGTTCCAGCAGAGCCATTGAACCCCGACACCCACTCACGGCCTTTCCAGCGGTCGGGCACATACTCCCCGTTGTGCGGGTCAGTGCTTGGAAATATAAAAGCCGACAGTTTCTCGCGTCTCAGAATACCACGCAGTTGCGCCAATCTTGTCTTAATAACATCGTTCATACTTATCATTTGCTAAATGGACTTTACAAAGATAGCGATTTTAAGAATAAACAACAAAAGATAAACATAAATTAATAACTATTTTACATTATTTTTTATTAACTTTGCGCTCGGATAACAGGAGAAAGACGGCATTTGCCCGCACATCCTTTTACCAGCATGAGTTGCAAGCTGATAGCGCAGTGCGCCACATCGGCTGACCAAGACCGTAATTTCAAACAATAACAAATAATCTATTAGTAGTTATGGAATTTTTAACTAATGACAAGCTTTTGATCGTCGGTGCCGGCGGTATGATTGGTTCTAACATGGTACAGAGCGCATTGATGCTCGGTCTGACTCCTAACATTTGTCTTTACGACATCTACGAGCCAGGCGTACACGGTGTTTTCGACGAAATGCAGCAGTGTGCCTTCCCTGGCGCAAACCTTACTTACACAGTTAATCCTGAAGAGGCTTTCACTGGTGCCAAGTATATCATTTCTTCTGGCGGCGCTCCACGTAAGGAGGGCATGACACGCGAGGATCTTCTCAAGGGCAACTGCAAAATCGCCGCCGAGTTCGGTGACAACATCAAGAAATATTGCCCGGACGTTGAGCACGTGGTTGTTATCTTCAACCCTGCCGACGTAACAGCTCTCACCGCCCTCATCCACTCAGGTCTGAAGCCAAACCAGCTTACTTCCCTCGCAGCTCTCGACTCTACCCGTCTGCAGCAGGCTTTGGCACTGGAGTTCGGCGTACAGCAGGACAAGGTGACGGGCGCCCACACATACGGTGGCCACGGCGAGCAGATGGCAGTTTTCGCATCTCAGGTTAAGGTCGACGGCAAGCCGTTGGCTGAGATGGGTCTTTCTGACGAGCGTTGGGAAGAAATTAAGCACCACACTGTCCAGGGTGGCTCCAACATCATCAAGCTCCGCGGACGCAGCTCGTTCCAAAGCCCGGCATACAACGCAGTCAAGATGATTGAGGCTGCCATGGGCGGCGAGATATTCACATTGCCAGCCGGATGCTATGTAAACAACGACAAACTTGGCCTCAAGAACGTTATGATGGCTATGCCTACAACTATCGACAAGACCGGTGTTCACTTCACAGAGCCTGCCGGCACAGAGGCCGAGCTTGCATCACTCGCCAAGTCGTACGAGCACCTCTGCAAGATGCGCGACGAGATTGTTGGTCTCGGCATCGTTCCTCCTGTAGCAGAGTGGACAGAGATGAACCCAAATCTCTAAATCAGGAATATACACATACTATAATTTAGGATAATAAATGGCCGCATCTTAGTGACATCACTTCGATGCAGCCATTTTTTTTGATTTTGACAATTTGACATTCCAAGTTGTACATCCCACTCTGTAGAAAATCTGCGGGATTAAAATAAGGCTCATCCGATATTTGGAGTGATATATGGATGGTTGCTGACGGATGGCGGGCTGAAAGCCCAAAAAGCGCACAGCCCAGGGCGGCGCCCTGGGTTAACAATATGGGTGTGAGAGATGCGCCCTGAAAGGGCAAAGGCGTAAAATCAACATAAATAACCACTTGTCAATCAACGCCTTTGCCCTTTCAGGGCGCATAATCTATTATGAAACTATAATCCCAGGGCGTTTGCCCTGGGCTGTGCGCTTTTTGGGCTTTCAGCCCGCTCGTTGCTTGCATCACTCCAAATATCGGAAGAGCCTAAAATAATACTGTAAATTGTTTCGGGATTGACTGGGAGGGCAGGTTTTCAATCTGCCTGCCACCGTGATTTATTTCGGGATTAATTCCGTCATAAGTGGCAGGTTGAAAACCTGCCCTCCCAGTTAAATCAATTTTGATTGAGCGCATTCAATGCTTCCGCTCGCACATAGCAACGCAACCGCTTGCGATGGCACATGCAAGCGGTTGCGGCTGCCATCGCAAGCGGCTGCATTTTTTTGCTGTATATGAAACTGTTTTTAGTATTAATCCAGAAAAGAAAATCTTGCTGTTGGGCATACGCATTGAAATTTCCATTTGATACCATAACGACACTGTCACAATAAAAAAATGGACTTATATTTTTTTGATATATAAAAAGATTTTGCTACTTTTGCATTAGCCATCATATTATAGAGGTGCAAATTAGAAGAGCTAAGTTAAAAAAACAGACATTTTCATTACAAGTCATTCTAAAATTATGAAAGTTATCAGCAATCAGCAGTTTTGCGGCGAGCGTCCGCTATTCGGCATACACGACACAGAACTCGACAACATCGTAATCGGCGAGGGCGAGTCGGGCATCAAATGTTGCCACGACATTGTTTGCAAAAACTCCCGTTTCATCGGAAAATATCCGCTATGGCACGTTGACCGCAGTACCATTGAGGACTGCCAATTTGAGCATGGCTCACGCTCGGCAATCTGGTATAGTGACGACATGGCTATGAGACGTTGCAGAATTGACGACCCGAAGTTTTTCCGTGAGATGAAAAATCTCACCATAGAGGATGTTGTCATAAACGACGCTGACGAGACCTTCTGGAAAATCGACGGGCTGAAAGGCAAAAACCTTGAGCTGCACGACGGCACATACCCCTTCATGTTCTCAAACAACATATATATCGACGGACTTGTCTCAGACAGCAAGTATGTTTTTCAGTATTGCCGCAACATCGAGCTTCACAATGCCAAAATCACAACAAAGGACTCGTTTTGGGAATGCGAAAACGTCACCGTATACGACTCTGAGCTAAACGGCGAGTATCTGGCATGGCACAGCACAAACGTGACTCTCGTCAGATGCCACATCAGCGGCGAGCAGCCACTGTGCTACATGAGGGGAATAACCCTCCGCGACTGCACCTTCGATGCAGAGTGCGACCGTTCCTTCGAGGACTCCGCCGATATCGACGCAGAGATAACGGGCAGCATCACAAACATCAAAAATCCTATATCAGGACAGATTACCGCCGATTTCATCGGAAGCGTAACCATAGACGAGCACATCAAACAACCCGCAAACTGCAAAATAACGGAAAGGAAATAACACAATATGGAGAAATTTGATTTCGACAAGCTAACCAACCGCCGGGGCACATCGTGCTATAAATGGGACAGCGCCAAGAACGACGAGGCGATACCCCTGTGGGTTGCCGACATGGACTTCGAGGTGGCTCCCGCCATCAAAGAGGCTTTGGCTGAGAGAGTGGCACATGGCATATTCGGCTACACGAAGGTTCCCGGCTCTTACTACGATGCCGTTATCAACTGGTTCGACAGAAGACACGACTGGCACATCGAGCGTGACTGGATTTTGTACACCACTGCCGTCGTACCAGCCCTTAGCTGTTGCCTGAAGGCCATGACTATGCCCGGCGAGAAAGTGCTGGTGCAGACTCCCGTCTACAATTGTTTCTTCTCAAGCATCATCAACAGCGGCTGTTTAGTAGAGGAAAGCCGACTGGAGAGAAAAGGTGACTCGTACGCCATAAATTTCGATGAATTCGAGAAAAAATGCAAAGACGAAAAAGTCACGGTGTTCGTACTCTGCAACCCGCACAATCCCGCCGGAAGGGTGTGGACAGCCGATGAAATGGCGAAAATTAACGATATTTGCCTCAGAAACGGCGTAAAAGTGATTGCCGATGAGATACACTGCGAGATTGTGATGCCCGGCTATAAGTATGTGCCCTTCGCATCTGTCAGCAGCAAATGCCTCAACAACAGCGTCACCCTCAGCTCACCGTCGAAAGGCTTCAACACCGCCGGCCTGCAGATTGCGAACATATTCTGCTGCGACCCCATGTTGAGACGCCGCATAGACCGGGCCATAAACATCAACGAGGTTTGCGACGTAAACCCGTTTGGCGTGGTGGCGTTACAGGCAGCATATAATAACGGCGGAGAATGGCTCGACCAGATGAGCGCATACGTCTACGGCAACTATCTTGAGCTGAAAAGCTTCTGCCACGAGTATCTTCCCAAGTTTGAGGTGCTGCGCCTTGAGGGTACCTACCTCGCATGGGTAGACGTAAACGCCATAGAGCTGACTGCCGACGAGCTGACCCGGCTGCTTGAGGAGAAGGCAAACGTGATGGTAAACAGCGGAACAATGTACGGACGGCAAGCCGGGCTGGGGTATATACGCATAAACCTCGCATGCCCGCGCCAGCGCCTCCGTGAGGCCCTCAACCGCATGGGCCAGGTATTGGCAGAATACATGATTGACGACATCCCCGGCTGCCCAATGTAGCACCATGCAAAAACCTACCAAAAACCTTAAAATTAATTTATTTTAAAAACTTTTGCGGAATACCTTTGGTATCTTCGTATATATAATTAGAAAACTTAAAATGTTATATAACAACTAAACCGTTTATTTATGAACTACCGCTATTTTAAACTGACAAAAAAGACGATGATGTCTTTTTTTGTGGCAGCATTGTGTGGCGGATTTACGGCTTGTTCTGATGATTACGACCTTGACGACCCGGGCAACTACCCGAGCTGGCTTGGCAACAGCATCTACGACGAGCTGAAGAATCCTAACTCACAAACGCTGACCGGTACTTTTAACAACTATGTTAAGCTGATTGAAGACCTGGGCTATGCCGAGACTTTGGGCAAGACTGGTTCCAAGACCATCTTCCCGGCCAACGACGAGGCATTCGCCCGCTTCTTTGCCAACAACACATGGGGCGTGTCAAAGTACGAGGATCTGACAGAGGCACAGAAAAAGCTTCTGCTCTACAACTCAATGCTTGACAACGCCATTCTCGTTGAGATGCTCTCAAACATCTCTATTGAGGACAATACCAATGTGGCTTCGGGTATTGCCATGAAACACCAAACCGGAGCCAACGTCATCGACACCATCACTCATTTCTACAATGGCGCCGCTCTCCCACAGAACAACAGCTACTGGGAGAAATACAACAACGGTATCGACCTCGTCATGGACGCCACACGTCCTATGATGGTTCACTTCACAGCCGAGCAGATGACGTCAAACGACATTACCACTAATGGCCCTGAGAGTGACTTCGCCATCATCACAGGCTCAGAGTACGACGACACCAAGTCGACAGCCTACATCTTCCGTGACCGCATCTTGAATCCGGATGTCACCTGTAAAAACGGTTACATTCATCAGATGGAAGATGTTATCGTACCGCCGGGCAACCTCGCAGAAATGTTGCGCACCAATGGTGAGACAAAATATTTCAGCCGCATGCTCGATCGTTTCAGCGCTCCTTTCTATTCCGGAGCGACAACAAACCAGTACAACGACTGGGCCATTGCAAACGGTCAGCCCCTGAAAGACTCTATCTTCCAGAAGTCTTACATGAACGCCCGCACACAAACCATTGACCCTAATGGCATTACACTTAGTAAGGAAGAGCTGCTTCCTTATGATCCAGGATGGAACGGCTACTACATAGAAGGTACCAACAGCTCGCTTAGCGACGTTGCCGCAATGTTTGTTCCCTCAGACAAGGCTATGGAAGAATATCTGTTGCCAGGCGGTGCCGGTGCTTTCCTTATCGAGCAGTTCGGTACAAAGGAGAACACAGCCGAGAACCTCATGACAAACATCGACTCTATTCCTAAGAACATCGTTCAGGCTTTCGTGTCGATGCTTATGAAGTCATCGTTCGTCGCATCTGTGCCAAGTAAGTTCGACAACGTTCCTGACGACTCTAACGACCCTATGGGACTTACCACTGCCGACATTGACCGCACTGCCGACGGCAAATACAACGTGAAAATCGCCAACAACGGTGTCGCCTATATATTAAATAAGGTTTTTGCGCCAAACAAGTATATTGCAGTTTCCGCACCCGCCCTTCTCGCCAACGACATGAGGGTAATGAACTGGGGTATCCAGAACGACCAGCAGAAGACAACAGGCGGCTATGGCTTGGGACTTAATTTCTATGCCTACCTGCTCGCCATGGATGCAAACTATGCTTTGTTCATTCCTACCGACGGCGCATTCGACAACTACTATGTAGACCCGCAGTCACTGGCAGTAACTCCACGTGTGCTCCACTACTACTACAACTCTAAGACATCACCCTACATCTTCTGCTCTGCCCGCAACTACGACCCCGCGACAGGCGAGGTAAGTGCCGACAGTACTATTTTGACTGGAACATCGTTCCCAATATCACAGTTTGTCGATATTCTGAACACACACACTATCGTGCTCAACGAGGGTGAGGTAATAGGCGCCAAACATTACTACAAGACAAAGAATGGCGGAACCATCTATTTCGACGAGGCCAATCAGCAAGCACAGAGCGGCTCACAGATTGACAACGGACGTCCTGCTTCCAAGTTCATCAAAACCTACAACCAGAAGAACGGTAAGACTTTCGCCATCGACCATGTTATACAGATGCCGCAGAACTCTGTCTACAAAGTTCTGAACAGCGACAACAACTTTGCAGACTTCCTCAGCCTCTGCTTCGATGAGCGTGGCGATCTCATCCGTGAGTTTGCAGGTATCTCAACAAAAGTTATCGAAGGCTCTACCATTTCGCCAATGACCCGCTTCCAGACATTCCGTACAGGCAGGGGCTACTACGGCCTTGACCAAAACGTCAACTACTTCAGCTCTTACAACTACACAGTATATGCCCCGGACAACGAGGCTATGTCAAAGGCACGCACCTTGGGCCTGCCTACATGGGACGAGCTGAACGCCATCTATGAAAGCACTGTAGACCTTGAAGACGAGGATCCCGTAAAGCTTCAGGCAAAGGCTGAAATCCTTGCAAAGGTAGAGGCCATCAACGACTTCATACGCTACCACTTCCAGAACAACTCGATTTATGTCGACAACACCGTTGAGGGCGGAGAGTTCGGAACGGCATGCTCTGACACTCTGGGTATCGCATACAAGGTGAATGTAAACGGGGGCAGCAACCAGTTCTCTGTAACCGACGCCGCAAACCAGACTATTACCATCAACCAGGACAGAAACAAGATGTACAACAAGATGACACGCGACTATGTGTTCACACGGGATCCCAAGGATGCCCGAAACCTCCTTACGAACAGCATATCGACATCATCTTTCGCTGTTGTACACGAAATCAACCAACCATTGTGTCCATACACCAACGGCCGCTACGACGGCATGTGGGCTACAGCAAAAGCCAAGCAGGGACTCGTGGCACACAGAAAGTTCTTCCTGAAAAGGCAGAAGGATATGTATAGGAAATAAAAGAATCCACGACTATGAAAACAAAAAAGATAAAATACCTGATACTCGCAGCCTTCGCAATGGTCTCTGCCATTGCCTCTGCACAAGGAGTACGTATCTCAGGTACCGTTATGGCTCCTGATGGACCGGTGATGATGTGTAACGTCACCGAGCGTGATGCCAACAACCGTATCGTGTCGGCTTCCCAGACCGACATCAACGGTAACTTCTCTATGGAAATCAAGAACACCGCCAACAAGCTCCAGATTTCCTACATCGGCTACAAGACCAAGAATGTGCCTATCGGCGACAAGACCGAGTTCGAGATTGAGCTTGAGGACCAACAGACTCTTAAGGAGGTTGTCGTTGTGGCAAAGAAGCGTTTCAACCACGGCGGTCTTGCCATTCCTGCCAACGAGGTGTCTGTGGCTTCGCAGACTTTCGACATGAGCAATGTTGAGGGCCTTGCCTTCACATCGGCCGACGAAGCTCTTCAGGGACAGATTGCAGGTCTCGACATCGTTGCCAACTCCGGTAACCTTGGTGCCGGCACCTCTATGCGTCTCCGTGGTGTCACATCAATCAACGGCAGCGCAGAGCCTCTTATCGTTGTCGACGACAACATCTTCGACAACCCTGACGCAACCTTCGACTTCCAGAACGCCAACGAGGAGACTTACGCCTCTCTGCTCTCTGTAAACCCGCAGGATATCGCCGACATCCAGGTTCTTAAGGATGCCGCCGCCACTGCCATCTGGGGCTCACGTGGCGCAAACGGTGTTATCCAGATCCGCACAAAGCGCGGCGCGCGTGGCAAGACAAAGGTTGACTACTCTCTCCGTGTGCAGACAAGCTGGCAGCCTACAGGCTACAACCTGCTGAATGGTGACGACTACACCATGATGCTCAAGGAAATGTACTACAACCCGTCACAGAGCGCAAGCTCAACGACAAACATCAACGAGATCAACTACAACAAGAGCTGGGCTGAGTTTGAGAACTGGAACAACAACACCGACTGGGTAAAGGCTGTATCGCAGACCGGTTGGAGCCAGTATCACTATCTCACAATCACAGGTGGTGGCGAGAAGGCCAACTTCCGTATCTCTGCCGGTTACGACCATCAGAACGGTACCATCATCAAGCAGACTCTCGACCGTTTCTCTACAAAACTGTCTCTTGACTACTTCGTGAGCGACCGTATCACATTCCGTGTAACATTCCCACTCACATATACGAGCAACAACCGAAACTACGACGACAACATTCTCGGCCGTGCCCAGAAAATGTCGCCTAACATGAGTATCTTCCGCCAGAATGCCGACGGCAGCGACACCAACGAATACTACGTGATGCTTCCCACAGGCGCAAAGGGCGCAGGCTCTACCGCCACAAACACATCGTCAAGCGAGCTTGAGGATATCCGCAACCAGGGCAACCCTGTAGCCATCGCAAACCAGGCTTGGCGTAAGGAGAAGACCTACCGTATCTCTCCAGAGTTCAAGCTCGAGTACAAGCTTCTCGGAACCGACGACAGCAAGTCAATGCTCAACTACTCCGGACTTGTATATATGGACATCTATGCGTCAAGTACTCCAAAGTACTGGCCAGCCTCCCTCTCTACAAAAGGCTGGAAAGACGGCAACTACAACCGCAACGAGACCAACGAGTACAACTCTCTCGGCTTCACCACACGTCACACCCTGACCTATACACCAGCATTCAAGAACAAAGATTTCTATGCCACAATGTTCGGACGCTGGGAAATGACCGTAGGCAACAACAACAGCCAAAAGCAGGTTGTATACAATGTTCCTAACGGTATTGAGACAACCGACGTGCAGGGCGGCAAGATCGACGACCTCGGTACAGGCAACGGTGAGTGGCGCTCTATGTCGGCGCTGTTCAACGGCCACTTCTCTTACAAGGGCCGCTACTCTCTCGGTGTATCTGTACGTGCCGACGGTACCACAAAGTTCGGTGACTCTAAGAAATGGGGTTACTTCCCTGGTATCTCCGCACGCTGGAACATCAGCGACGAGAAATTCATGGACTGGTCCAACAAATGGCTCTCTATGCTCTCGTTCCGTCCGTCATGGGGTATCGTAGGCCACCAGCCTGGCAGCGAATATCTTCAGTATGCGCGCTATGCCACAGGTGGTGTTTACGGTCCTACCGGCAGCGGTGACGCCTCTCAGTACCTTGAGGCTCTCCAGCTCAACAATCTCCGTTGGGAGAAGACAACCCAGACTAACCTTGGTGGTGACTTCTCGTTCTTCAACGACCTTATCCGAGGCGACTTCAACTACTACTACAAAAAGACCAAAGACCTGCTCATGAGCAATGTCCGCATTCCTTCTACCAACGGTTTCGGAAGTCTCGCATGGAGCAACGTAGGCGATATGGAGAATAAGGGTTGGGAGCTTAACCTCGAGGCTAACAAGTTCCTCAAGATCGGTAAGTTCTCGATGAGCGCAAACTTCAACATCTCGCAGAACTTCAACAAGATTACCGCCATGGACGAGAGCGTGCTCGAGTCAATCAACTCTGAGTGGGATTCAGGCAAGCGCGGTGAATATCTCAACCGCCTGCAGATCGGCAATCCTCTCGGCTCTATCTACGGTTTGCGCTTTAAGGGCGTTTACCAGTACACCTACGAATACCTCATCAACATGAAGGAGCGTAACAACTGGAGTGGCGAGGATCTGCGCAACTATATCAACAACGAGTTCCTGGCAAGCGGCAAAACCGCGCCTATCGCCATCGACAACGAGGGCAAGGTGCTCATGAGTTCTAACGGTGAGCCTGTACGTCAGGTCTACAACTTCAAGGACGGCAGCTCAACATACAAGTTCCAGGGTGGTGACGCCATCTATGAGGATATCAACCACGACGGACAGATCAACGCTCTCGACATTGTTTACCTCGGCAACTCTAACCCGAAGGTCAACGGCGGTTTCGGCTTCAACTTCTTCTGGGGAAGCAACTGGTCGCTCAAGACATCCTTCAGCTACCGTTCCGGCATCAAGGTTGTAAACAAGGCCAAGATGGGGCTTGAGCAAATGTTCAACGCCTACAACCAAAGCTCTGCCGTTAACTGGCGCTGGCGCAAGAACGGCGACGTTACGGACATTCCGCGCGCCATGTTCAACTCCGGTTACAACTTCCTCGGATCCGACCGTTATGTCGAGGATGCCTCATTCATCCGCATGAGCTACGTACAGCTCGTTTACAACTTCGACAAGAAGCTTCTCAAGGCTATCGGACTACGCAGACTCCAGCTCAGCCTCTCAGGACAGAACCTTCTCGTATTCTCCAAGTACAGCGGAAGCGATCCTGAGCACTCAGCAGGCTCATGGGGTATTGCAACCGACAATTCCCAGACTCCGCGAAGCAAGTCTGTAACGCTGAACATTAATGTAGGATTCTAAAAAACAGACATTTTATGAAAGTCAACAATATAATGAAAACAATGGTTGTTGCGGCAGTGGCTGCCATGGGCCTGTCGAGCTGCAACGATTTCCTGACCATATACCCTACCGACAAGACTATCGGTGAGGATTTCTGGAAGACTAAGGACGATGTCGACAGAATGGTCACAGGCGCATACTCCAGCATGTTAGCAAGCGACATACAGCGCCGTGCCATCATCTGGGGCGCCTACCGTTCTGACGAGCTTGTAAAGAACTCCGTCTTCGACAATACCGACCTCGACAACATCTCGGCTGTAAACCTGTTGCCAACCAACGGCTACAACTCTTGGGGAGCATTCTACAGTGTTATCAACCGCTGCAACATCGTGCTCAACCATGCTGAGGATGTAATGAATGAAGACCCGGAGTTTACCTTGGGCGACTACAACACCGCACGCGGCCAGATGCTCGCACTGCGCTCTCTCTGCTATTTCTACCTGGTAAGGTCATTCCGTGACGTGCCATACACAACAAAGTCATACGAGAGCGACGACGATATCGAGGCTATAGCACAGTCCAGCCCCGACAGCGTTCTGCAGTGCTGCATCAATGACCTTGAGGAGGCCGGGAAGTATGTGCTCAAAACCGGCGCATACGGTCACGGCAACTGGAAAAACGTGGGCTATTTCACACGTGATGCCGTACACGCGCTGTTGGCTGATATCTACCTATGGAGAGCATCTATGACAAAGAACGCTGCCGACTATGAGAAGTGTGTTGAGTACTGCGACAATATCATCAAAGCAAAGGATGATTACTACAGACAGCACAACAACATGGGTGCCAGCGGCGACAGAACAGACATCTACCACCTCTATTCGTGGCCCATTGCACAGTCAGAAATTTTCGGCCATACAAACGGCAACTCACGCGAGAGCATTCTCGAATGGCAGTACGACGGTGTCTCCAACTGGAACTGGGGTGTAGAGAACCTCTATTACCACGCAGGCAAAAAAGACGACTGGAAGTCACACAGTGAGATACAGGCCTCTTCTATATTCAACACCGTAGATGCCAACGCCAACAACGACAACGGCTTAAAGGTTTACCAGACAAAGAACGACTACCGTTTCTGGAACAACTGCTGCGGGGTAAACAGCGAAGAGGCTACAGCCTTGAATATATATAAAATGATTGGCTCTTCAATGTACGTAGAACCGGGTATTACCATTGATGCCGTCGGGCGAGGTAACAACGATTTCCGCCAGAACTGGATCGTCTACCGCCTTACCGACATTATGCTGATGAAGGCAGAGGCACTGGCACAGCTCTGCGCCGACAACACCGACGAGAACTTCACAAAGGCTTTCAACCTCGTACAGACTGTCAACAAGCGCTCTCTGACAATCACAGCCACAGACACTCTCAAGATCACAGACTTCACAACTGTAGACGACTTGGAGAAGCTCGTGCTCGCCGAGCGCTCACGTGAGCTATGCTTCGAGGGCAAGCGCTGGTACGACCTCGTAAGATACAGCTACCGCCACATGGAAGGTGTGGACATAAAGAGCAAGCTGGCTGACAACACATCATGGCCTGCCCTCTACAGCCCGATGCTGAAGCTCGTAATCAGAAAATACAACGGTGGCGGCGATGCCGTAACCTACAAGATGAAAAGCGAGCCTTTCCTCTACTTCCCAATACAGCGTAGCGAAATCAACGTTAACAAACTGCTGAAGCAGAACCCTGTTTACTTTGACGATGAAACAACAAGTAAAAATTAGAGAAAATGAAAACATACAATTATAAGAAGCTTATCTGCAAGATTGCTGCCGTGGCGTTCCTCCCTGGCCTGCTTGGGCTTACAAGTTGTAAGGAAGACATTGACGAGTCTAACCTCTACACCTTCACAGGCGAGACCATTGAAGACTATCTTGCCAACCGCCCTGACAAGTTCAGCAGCTTCAACTATATTCTGCAGCGCGCCGGACTCGACAAGCTCATGGCGGGATATGGAACATATACATGTTTCGCACCAGACAACGAGGCTGTGGCCGCATATATCGACAGCTTGTACAACGACGACACCAACAAGGACCTGCCACACAACGGCATGACCGCAAACAGCCTTGAGGGTCTCAACGACTCACTGTGCAACGATATCGCAAAGTTCCACCTCGCCGCAACAGAGGCTATGGCCATCAACATGGA
>CABSIA010000084.1 GCA_902477645.1 uncultured Prevotella sp.
CATGTCCCGTATGGAGGCTTAGTAAGGCGCTTGTGAGGACAAGTTCCGTATTGCAAAAAATGCTAAGGCCGCAGGAATGGACGCTACACACGATACCGTTCATGAGATGGCAAAGGACGAGGCTCGCCACTGTGCTGGCTTCATCGGTCTTTACAAGAGATATTTCGGCGAGTAAATATCATAAATCCCTATGTAAATAGGATACTGATTTATAAAAACAGACAAGTCATTGGTTTTGTTTAATGGTGCTCTATACCATGTGTGTCATTTCATGCAAAACCAATGACTTGCTTTTATTTAGTGGAATAAGTTTCGCAAACGGGGCATATATAAAAAACAGAAAATGAACAAAAGAATCTTCATAACCGCCTCTTTCGTCATAGCAGCATTCGTAGTGAAAGCACAGAGTGTAGACATCATTGACAGTACAATTTACAAGATAGAAAAGTTGCCATCGATTGTATTTAACAATATATTTTCATTCAAGGCAACAGGTTCTCCGATAACAAAACTGATCAGCATACGTCCCTTGCCTCTTCGCAATTTGTATCAGCATAATTCTGGCAAGTTCGATTTTGAGAAGAATATTCGTGCCGAACTTGTGACTGATGCAGACACAACAAATGCATTCTTAAGACAGACTATAACAGACGAGGGCAGGCTGAACAAGCTAAACAATCATGGACTTATATGCACAGATGTCTGTGTAGTGCAACCACACAAGGTGACTGTAGACTTTAAGAAAATCAAAAAGATATATCCCTATGACACCCAAAGCGCACTCTACAAGACTTACACAGCCGAGCAGCTGCCCGACATTGCTGTTAACAATACAAATGCCAAGGCAACGGCAGAATTTATCTGGAAGAAGAGCAAGGGAAACTTGATAGAGTATGCACGCAAGTGTTACGAGGCTGTGGCAAAGTCATTGAAGTATCATGATGACCCGGACATGCTACCCTTTGAGGAAATTATTACCAGGGGCGGTGGTAACTGTGGCAGCTTCGCTTCTGTATACGTAACGCTGCTGCGTATCAAGGGCATTCCTGCCCGTCATGTGATAGCCCTCCTTCAGAATCGCGGATATCACATCTGGGTTGAGTTCTATCTGGAGCGTTATGGGTGGATTCCTGTTGACCCTACATGGAAGAACGGAAACATGAAAGAAGATTATTTTGGGCGTTATGACGGTTCAGCTGTGGTCATAGGAAGAGGCATCTACGTTCCATTAAAGTTTGACGATGATACTGTAAAATCCACAAGATCCCTGCAAAATGGATGGCCTTTCTTCTGGTGGAATGGCTCCAAACCTGAATTTTACTTCTCACATGACCATACATCCTGGAGAATAGAATAGTCTCCTTATTCTAATATTAGAACGTTTATTTCAAGACGACAGAAACATTTACATTTTCTTTTGCGGAGTCATACATTCAAAATGTTTTTCATCTGCAGGAAATCACTCAGCTTACGCAAACTTTCATCTCAAAATAACGCACACTTTGGGTATTGGCATCATGTTTGTTTCGAATAATTGCTGTCTGGTAAAACTTTAGTAATTTATTCTGAACGGGCAAAATGTTTTTATTGAAAATGTTTTGTAGTTCAATGGTTTTAATGTATTTTTGCAGCATGATAAATTATGATTTAAGTAAGATAAAAGCTATACTGTTTGATGTAGACGGTGTGCTGTCAATGCAGACGGTTTCGATGGATGCCGAAGGGCAACCGATGCGCACTGTAAACATCAAGGACGGATATGCCATTCAGCTGGCTTGTAAGTCGGATTTGTTGGTGGCTATTATAACCGGTGGCCAATCGGATGCTATAAAACTAAGATATAATGGATTGGGTGTGAAAGAAATTTTTATGGGTGCTGCCATGAAAATAAAAACATACGAGGAACTGAAAGCCAGATATTCGCTCACGGACGAGGAGATAATGTACATGGGCGACGATGTGCCAGACTACGAAGTGATGCGAATGTGTGGATGCCCGTGCTGTCCCAAGGATGCCTGCTCAGACATAAAGGACATAAGTCTGTACATAAGCGACTATAATGGCGGATGCGGATGTGCGCGCGACATTATAGAGCAGGTGCTTAGAGTTCAGGGAAAATGGCTGCATGGAGCTAAAGCATTTGGATGGTAGAGAATGAGTTGGCGTTTTTATAAAGTATTAGTAGATGAAATATAAAATAATTTTAGCATCGAATTCGCCAAGAAGATGCGAATTGTTGGCCGGACTTGATTTAGAGTTCGAAGTAAGAGTTATAGACGGCATTGACGAGAGTTATCCCAACAATCTTCCAGTAGAAGATATTCCAGTATATATATCAGAGAAGAAAGCTGCTGCATACGAGGTTGGGGAGGGGGAGATTGTGCTTACTGCCGATACTGTAGTCGTGCTTGGAAATGAGGTGCTTGGTAAACCTGTTAATGCCTCAGATGCAAAAAGAATGCTTGGAGAATTGAGTGGAAAAACGCATCAGGTTATTACGGGCGTATGTATGAAAACCACAAATCACCATCAGTCGTTTGCCGTAACTACCGATGTTACCTTCAAACAGCTAAGTGACGAAGAGATAGACTATTACGTGTCGCACTATAAACCTTTTGATAAAGCTGGCGCATACGGCATTCAGGAGTGGATAGGGTATATAGGTGTGACGGCATTGAACGGCAGCTATTTCAATGTTATGGGATTGCCTGTACAGAGAATTTACGAGATGTTGAAAGTGTTTTAGTTCAAGTTTCGCAAGTTTTGAACATCATATTAGAAAAGGCAAAAGCAATATTAAAACTTAACGCTTTTGCCATTTCTTTTGAGGAACATTGTTGAAAAAATGTCATGCTCATGCCGATAATATAAAAAAGGGGCTGTGCCTATTTTGACACAGCCTCTTTTTATGAGAAATATTTAATTGATATTATTCTTCATCCCACTTCTCTGCTGCCTTACGGACGTAAGACTTGTAGCGGAGCTGTGCCATCTTCTTAGCCTCAGCGAAGAGTTCCTCTGCCTCGTTAGGATATGCCTTCTTAACAGAGAGGTAACGAACCTCGCCATCGAGGAAGTCCTGGAACTTATCCCAGTCTGGCTCCTTAGAGTCGAGAGAGAACGGGTTCTTGCCCTGCTCTGCCAACTCTGGGTTGTAACGCCACAGGTGCCAGTAACCGCACTCAACAGCACGGCGCTCCTCCTCTTGTGAACGACCCATACCACCCTTAATCTTAAGACCGTGGTTGATACATGGAGCGTAAGCGATGATGAGTGATGGGCCTGGATAAGCCTCAGCCTCACGGATAGCCTTCAGTGTCTGAGCATTGTCGGCACCCATTGCAATCTGGGCAACGTAAACATAGCCGTAGGTAGTTGCAATCATACCGAGGTCTTTCTTGCGGATGCGCTTACCCTGAGCGGCGAACTGAGCGATGGCACCAAGTGGAGTAGCCTTAGAAGCCTGACCTCCAGTGTTAGAGTAAACCTCGGTATCGATAACGAAGATGTTCAGATCCTCGCCAGAGGCGATAACGTGGTCGAGACCGCCGTAACCGATATCGTATGAGGCACCGTCGCCACCGATAATCCACTGGCTGCGCTTAACAAGATAGTGGTCGAGGGTCTGGAGTTCCTTGCAAACAGGGCAACCCTTAGCAGCACTTTCTGCAATCAGCGGTTTCAGCTTGGCTGCAGCAACCTTAGAAGCCTCAGCATCGTCCTTGCCGGCAATCCACTCACGTGCTGCTTCCTTGTATTCCTCAGAAGTCTTGTCGCTCTCAATCATCTCTGTGAGCAGCTTCACAACACGCTCCTTCATCTTCTTGTTACCAAGTACCATACCGAGACCGAACTCGCAGAAGTCCTCGAACAGAGAGTTGTCGAATGCAGGACCCTGTCCCTTTGCGTTCTTTGTATATGGAGTAGAAGGAATAGAAGCTGAGTAGATTGAGGAACAACCTGTAGCGTTGGCAATTACCTCACGGTCGCCGAAGAGCTGGGAGATAAGCTTAACGTATGGAGTCTCACCACAGCCTGAGCATGCGCCAGAGAACTCGAACAACGGCTGAGCGAACTGAGAGTTCTTCGGGCTTTGCTTGATGTCAACCAAATCCTGCTTTGAGGAAACATTGGCAATGAGCCAATCCCAATCCTTGGCAAGTTTCTTCATATCCTCAGCGTCTGGGTTGAAGGCAACCATCTTGAGTGCCTTCTCAACCTCGCCTGTTTCCTTATTCTTTTTGCCTGGACATACATCGGCACAGTTGCCGCATCCGAGACAGTCAAGAACAGAAGGCTCAACAACGAAGTGCATGCCCTTGAGCGCTGCAGGAGCCTTGATTTCCAGTGTAGGAGTATCGATGCCGGCAAGCTCGTCGTCGGTAAGAACGAATGGACGGATTGCTGCGTGAGGACAAACGAATGAACACTTGTTGCACTGGATACAGTTGTCTGAGTTCCATACAGGAACAAAAGCAGACACACCGCGTTTCTCCCAACGGGCTGTTCCGTTCTGCCATGTACCGTCGATGGTATCGTACTTAACAAAGTCAGAAACTTTCAGAAGGTCACCTGCCTGAGCGTTGATAGGACGAACAAGATCCTTAACGAATGCAGGAGCTGCGTCATCAACAACCTCATCATCTGGAAGGTTAGCCCATGCCGGGTCAACAGCGAGCACCTTGTACTCACCGCCACGGTCAACGGCTGCATAGTTCTTGTCGACAACGTCCTGACCCTTCTTGCCGTAAGACTTAACGATAGCCTTCTTCATCTGCTCGACAGCGAGGTCTACAGGAATAACTTCTGTGATGCGGAAGAATGCAGACTGAAGGATAGTGTTTGTACGGTTGCCAAGACCAATCTCCTGGGCAATCTTTGTAGCGTTGATATAGTAAACGGTGATGTTTTTCTGAGCAAAGACACGCTTAACCTTGTTAGGGATGAACTTAACAAGCTCGTCGCCCTCGAAGATGGTATTGAGCAGGAATGAGCCGTTCTCACGGATACCACGTGTCACGTCGTACATGTTAAGGTAAGCCTGAACATGGCAAGCAACGAAGTTAGGTGTGGTAATCTGATATGTAGAGCGGATAGGCTCGTCGCCGAAACGGAGGTGAGAGCAGGTGAAACCGCCAGACTTCTTAGAGTCGTAAGAGAAGTATGCCTGGCAGTGCTTGTCGGTGTTGTCACCAATAATCTTTACAGAGTTCTTGTTGGCACCAACAGTACCGTCGGCACCAAGACCGAAGAACTTAGCCTCGTAGATAGACTTGCCGCCAAGTGCCATCTCCTCAACTGCCGGCAGAGAGGTGAATGTAACGTCGTCAACGATACCTACAGTGAAGTGGTTCTTTGGCTCTGGTAACTCGAGGTTGTTGTAAACAGAGATAATCTTGGCAGGAGTGATATCAGAAGAGCCGAGACCATAGCGTCCGCCAACGATAACAGGACGGTTCTCCTGATCGTAGAATGCAGACTTAACGTCAAGATACAATGGCTCGCCCTCTGCTCCCGGCTCCTTTGTGCGGTCGAGTACGGCAATCTTTTTAACTGTTGCGGGAACAGCAGACAGCAGGTGCTTAACAGAGAACGGGCGATACAGGTGAACTGCAATCATACCAACCTTCTTGCCCTCGCTCATAAGGTGGTCGATGGCCTCGCGTGCAGCCTCTGTGGCAGAACCCATAAGGATGATGATGTTCTCGGCATCCTCAGCTCCGTAGTAAGAGAAGTTGTGATACTCACGGCCGGTAATCTTAGAAATCTCGCCAAGATAGTGCTCTACAACATCTGGAATTGCATTGTAGTGTGCGTTGCAAGCCTCACGGTGTGTGAAGAATGTCTCTGGGTTCTCGGCTGTACCACGGGTTACGGGGCGTTCTGGAGAGAGTGCGCGGTCGCGGAAGTTCTTGATGTCGGCCTCGTCAACCAACGGACGGATATCTTCCATATCCATAACCTCTATCTTGTGGTACTCGTGAGATGTGCGGAAACCGTCGAAGAAGTTGATGAAAGGAACGTGTGTCTTCAGTGTTGCAAGATGTGGAACTGCTGTAAGGTCCATAACCTCCTGAACTGAGCCTGAGCAGAACATTGCGAAACCTGTCTGGCGGCAAGCGTAAACGTCCTGGTGGTCGCCGAAGATACAAAGTGAGTGTGATGCCAATGTACGCGCAGATACGTCGAATACGCATGGAAGCAACTCGCCGGCAATCTTGTACATGTTAGGAATCATAAGGAGCAGGCCCTGTGAGGCAGTGAACGTTGTGGTGAGCGCACCAGCCTGAAGAGAGCCGTGAACAGCACCTGCGGCACCGCCCTCAGACTCCATTTCCTGAATAGAGACATTCTGACCGAAAAGGTTCTTGGTGCCCTTAGCGGCCCACTCGTCAACATGCTCCGCCATTGGAGATGACGGGGTGATGGGGTAAATGGCTGCAACCTCTGTAAACATATAGCTTACATGAGCGGCAGCGGTATTACCGTCACAAGTCATAAATTTCTTTTCTTTTGCCATTTTTTTATAGATAAAAATATGATTGGTTAATTATAATTTATTATAACAAAGTCTTTGTTTTAGTATCTCCGCTTGTCTCTGTTGTGTCAATACAGAAATCCGAGCAGCCACAACGGAATTTTGTTGCCTTGCCCCACCTCGGTATTGTAGCGCGCATAAATGGTGTCGTTGTTGTATCGTTGCTTTACAGGGGCGTGCGCATCGCAAATTTTAAATTTCTGCTGTCCGTCAACGATGAAGTAATTGTCTTTTCCTGTCTGGTTTACGGTATGGTCTTTCCACATCGAGTTGACAAAGAAAGTCTCCATGACATCCTGTTGTGTCGTGCTGTTTGGATATATGGCATACATTAGACTTGAGTTGTGCATCATAATCTTCGTGGGCTTTTTCGGGAATTCGCATCCCACAGGATAAATGATGTTTATGAGCCGTGCGTCTGCCAGATATTTTATGTAGTTCATCACTGTTGCGCGGCTGGTGTCTATCTGTTCGGCGAGCTTGCTTATGTTTGGCGCCTTAGGGCCGTCAACGGCAATCAGGTAGAACAGTTTTTTGATTTTCGCAAGATACTTCAATTCTATCTGCTTTATGAACAAGATATCTACCTCTGTCATCATGTTCATGGTTTTGAGCAGGTTTTCGGAGAAATTCCTGTGCTCAAGGAAGAAGGGATAGAAGCCATGATGCAGATAGTTCTGGAAATGTTTTACCGGGCTTACCTTTGGCAATATCTGCTTTATGATGCGCTCGTGGTCACGGAGTATCTCGTTGAGTGAGTAGGGAGCAAAGCTGGTTCCTGTCATAAGGTTCAGATATTCCCTGAACGAGAATCCTCTGAGGTTATAGCTTTTTACTATGCCTCCAATCTCAGGATTTTCCTCCTTAAGCCTCATAACGCTGGAGCCTGTGAAAACAATTTTCAAATCAGGATAAAGATTATAGCAGTCGCGAAGCTGTTTGCTCCAGTCCGGCTCTTTGAAAACCTGGTCTATGAGAAGAACTTTTCCGCCTTTGCGTACAAATTCTCCGGCAAAGTCTGAAATTCCGCGTCCCTGGAAATAAAAATTGTTCATGTTGACGTAAAGACACTTGTGGTCGTCTTTACCGAACTTTTCTTTTGCGTATTGCAGAAGGAAAGTTGTCTTGCCTACGCCACGGGTTCCCTTGATGCCAATTAGACGGTCGTTCCAGTCAATCTCATCCATTAGAATGCGACGTACAGGAGCGTCTGTATGCTCTACAAGGTAAGCGTGGGTACGGAAAAATGCCTCCATGAATTTGTTATTTATTTTTTAGTTGCAGGTCTCATACCTTATGTGTAGTCACTTCCTTCCTTTTGTGGAGGGTTGGCGGTGAGACCGTTTTTTATCTTCTGCAAAGATAATACTTATTTTATAAATTGCAAAGTGTGGTTTGCAAAAAGTTTTTTTTTTTTGTTTTTTTGCATATTTCAGCATGTCTCTTATTGGTTTTGATGAAAATCACCGTAACTTTGCACGCATGAGATTACATATATTCAACCCTGGTCACGATATTGCGCTTGCTGCCAATAAAGCCCCATTCACGGCCCCTCATGCAGCGCGCCAGCTTCAGCACGACCTTGCTTTCATAGCCGCAACATGGGCAAATAGCGACGATATGGTTCTTGTCGACGACAAGACTGCAGCCAAGGAAGCCGTAAAACGTCTTAGCGTCTGCCGCAACACACCTATATTCATAGAACCCGACAATCTCTCGTTTTTACAGAATGTGGACGTTGACGAGGTTTGCGTCTGGGGATGGGACAAGGCTATAAAAAGGCAACTTGCCGATATGGGTATAAAAGATAAAAATATTATACCTTCTGATGGGGCTCTGGAAACATGGCGAGACATCAGCGGAAGGGCATGGGCTGCTGAGAACATCTTGGCTCCTGTCGTTGAGACCAATGAGCGTTTAATAGGCTCAGCACGAAAAGTTCTGACCACAGGCGAGGCCCTGAGTCCTGGATATGGAGACGCATGGGTGCTGAAATCGCCGTGGAGCAGTAGCGGCAGAGGAGTGAGATATGTCCGAAGAGAACAAATCACGTCACATCTTGAAGGCTGGATGAAAAACACCATAGAAAAACAGGGATACTTAATGGCTGAGCCTTTCTATTGCAAAATTCTTGACTTGGCAACCGAGTTTTATAGCGACGGAAAGGGAAATGTGGAATATCTCGGTCTCTCGCTTTTTGAGACAAAAAACGGCGCATACGTCGGAAACATCATAGCACCCGAGGAAAGAAAACGGGAGGCTGTTGAAAAATACATATCGCTCGATGTTCTCGACGAGGCAACGAAGTCTTTAAAAAATATCACAGAAAAGACTTTGGGAAATTCTTACCATGGGCATTTCGGCATAGACATGATGATTGTTGCCGACCCGCAGAATGGAATTTGTCTGCATCCATGTGTCGAATTAAATTTAAGACGCACAATGGGGTATGTAGCTTTGTGTATGCAATCTGCCCCAGATATAAAGACAAAAGTGATGCGGATAGAATATGATAAAAAATACAGGATGCGTATTGCTGAGAGTGAAGACGAAATTTGGAGATGACAGCTAAAAAACGCATGAAAAAATGAAGCCGCTTTCGACAGGTATCGAAAGCGGCTTCATTGGGCATTGAAAGCGGCTTCGGCAGATAACGAAGTCGTTTTCATAAAAAATTAGAATCTGAAGTCGACCTCAACGTCAACCATATTGTAGTTGTGCTCGGCGAGTGTGCGGTCGTTTACCCGTGCGAACTCAGCACTTATCTGGAAATTTTTGTGGAAAACATAGTCGGCGCCAATCTCATATTGTGTTTTTGAACGGCTCCATTCGGCAGTTGGACGGTACATGTCATATCTTGCCTTAATGTGGCATTTCTTCTTGATAATAGGGGCTATAACCAATGCGTATAGACCGTCGGCCTTGTCGCCATTCGACGACAGGTTGCAGTCAGACGATGTAGCGTCGTTTGTGTTGTTGAGAGCCTTCGCAAAAGCCTTGCCTGTAGAATGGATATACTCCGAGCGGAAAGTCCAGTCGTCAACTACATACTCGCCGCTGATGGCATATCTGTGCTGGTCAAGACTTCTCACACCGCTCTGTGCCGTACCGTCCTCGGCGGTCCAGTTGCCTTTACGTGCGTATGTGCCTTCCCATCCGAACACACCGATACGCATGCCCTTTACAGGCATTACCCATACACCGCCGATAATATCTTTGCGCTGGTCGATATCTTTTGTGTTAATGCCCTGTCCGTTGTAAACGCCTACCTGATAGTGAAGCAGCTCACGCCCGGACGCATTTTTCAAGAAATCACCCTGCAGCTGAACGCCGATATCACGTCCGTTGCTTGCGTGTCCGCCAGCACGGTCGTTGAAACCGGCGAGTTTCGAGACATTCTGAGAGTAGCTCATAAATCCCTGATCAATAGGGTTCATAGGGTTCTCAAAGGTGAACGGGCGCTTGAACTGACCGACCTTTACACGGAAATATTTATATTTCTGCCACTCTGCAAACATGTCCACAACTCGTGGAGAGTTGCCGAGAGTCGATGTGTTGCCGTTGAACTGAATTTGTGTTTTCCAATAAAAGACGTCCAGAATTCTTCCTTCAAGCGACATACGCAACATTCTGAGATTGAACGAGTTCGACTCGTTGCCCTCCTGTGAGCTGTATTGGTACTGCGTCATGCCGTAGCCCGACAGCTTTACGTTGTTTATCCATGATGGTTTTGCTTCCTGCGCATTGGCAGCCAATGCCATAACAGCCATTGCTGCCGATAAAAAGTATTTCTTCATAGAATATTGATATTTAAATATTTTTTGCAAAAATACAAAATAATTACGATTGCATAAAATTTATTGCCGAAAAAAGTATAACTTTGCAGAATAAAGAATAATATTAATAACTGAAAACTATGAAGACCTCACCTTGGGCGTGGATTCCCACTCTATATTTTGCCGAAGGCATACCCTACGTGGCTGTAATGACAATATCCCTGATACTCTACAAGCAGATGGGGTTGAGCAACGACGACATAACGTTCTATACCTCATGGCTTTATCTGCCTTGGGTTATAAAACCGCTGTGGAGTCCGCTGGTTGATCTCGTCAAGACCAAACGCTGGTGGATAACGGCCATGCAGCTGCTCATAGGCGCGGCATTGGGCGGCGTGGCGTTTACCATACCAACCGGTTTCTGGTTTCAGGGCACGCTGTTTTTCTTTTGGATAATGGCTTTCTCGAGTGCCACCCACGACATTGCTGCTGACGGTTTTTATATGATAGCTCTTGATGAGCATCGGCAGTCGCTGTTTGTCGGAATCAGAAGCACATTCTACCGTTTCGCCACAATTTTCGGACAAGGTGTGCTGATAATGATAGCCGGAGCATTGCAGCAGCGCATGTCGCAGCCTGTGCCAATGGCATGGAGCCTTATGTTCTATGGTGCCTGTGCCATGTTCATCGCCCTGTGGCTGTGGCATAGTGCGGTTTTGCCAAAAAATAAAGATGTGGCGGTATCAGAAAACATTTCTGCTGCCGATAGAAACGAGGACAAAAAGAATTTAAAGGCGCTATTAGTGGACTTTTTCACAAAGTTTCCTGTTAAAGAAACCGTTGTCGGTGTGCTTTTCATGTTGCTCTACCGCATGCCAGAGGGACTGCTCGCCAAGATTTCTGCATTGTTTCTCGTTGACGATGTCTGCAATGGCGGACTTCAGCTTACCACCGAGCAATATGGCTTTGTACAGGGCACTGTTGGAGTTATCGGACTTACCCTCGGCGGCATACTTGGCGGTATATGTGCTGGAGTAGGGGGGCTGAAAAGATGGCTGTGGCCAATGGTTTGCGCCATCACCATTCCAGATGCTGTATATGTCTACATGAGCTATTGCCTGCCCTCAAGTTTACTCATAATAAACACCTGTGTTTTTGCCGAGCAGTTTGGCTATGGTTTTGGTTTCACCGCCTACATGCTATACCTTATATATTATAGCCGCGGCAGCTACAAGACCTCTCATTATGCTCTTTGTACGGCATTCATGGCGTTGTCGATGATGATACCCGGACTGTTTGCCGGCAAGCTCCAGGAGGCTGTCGGCTATCAGCATTTCTTCATAATCGTCATGGCATGTTGCATCGTCACCTTTGTCATGGCGGCACTGGTAAAAATCGATCCGGAATTTGGCAAGAAGAAATAGGGTTTTCAGGTATGTGGACATAAAATGCAAAGTATGTCCACATACTTTTCGGAAAGAGGAAATATAATATCTTTCATTACGAGTTCTCTGGCAAAGTCCATGTCATCGCTCCTTGTTTTCACCTTAGAAACCGAAGTGTTCTCAATGTGCTTTACAGATGTGATATTGAAAGTTTTATCGCTTTTCGAATAGGTTCCTGCCGAAACTGCCACATCCTGACCTTCTCGAGTAATCAACACCACATTTGGAGTTGAAACAGGATTGAGCGGATTATCCTCCATTATAGTTAAACCTTTGGAAGGTGCGGTCAAAAAAATTTCTTGCTTTTGTAAATACTAAAAGTTGATTCAATAATGTCGGATGAGGTATTGATGTTCATGCTCTTTGTAAGGAGCTTCTCTTTCTTTTCGAAGTATTCCAGCATCTTCAGTCCTGCTTTCGCTTGGCGGTAATGAGCATAGCCAATTACGTTTGCAATAATATGCAACTTGCATTTCTGGCTCGAAAGGATTGAGAATACCTCATCATTGCAAATGTCCTCGACATGCCTTACCGCATCCAAAACGGAACGGAGTTCACGCAGAAGTGCCTCATAGTCTTTAAGAAAAGAATATGCAGCCTGCATTTCGTCCGAAAGAGAACTGGACACCCTGACAATTTATTCCGCTATTATCTGCATTATTACAAATAATCTGCATCATTAGATGAAAATGATGCAGATTACAAAACTACAATATAATTCCTACAAATTAAGAAATGCGCCTATCTTAAAGTTTAAGATTGGGCGGATTTGTCCGCCAACAAGATAGCCACCAGTGTTCAGACCTATTATTATGCCGTTGTTGAGCTGGTATTCAACACCTATCCGTGCAGCGGAGGCGAAACTGTTGAGGGATTTTTTTATGCTTTCAGATGCTGACTTCAATTCCTCACCAAAACCATATCCAAACAAAATGTCAGCAAAAATCCATCTGTTGCCACCATTGTACAGATACATTCCCGGACCAGCTCCAATCATATACTCACGCATGGTATGGTCGAGGTTTGTCATCTCTCCGGCATACATACCTTTGTAGGTGCCGTTGTTTATTCCTCCGTGCAACAAGCAAGAAGCGAAAAACTTATCATTGAAAGCATAACGGCATCCGATACCATAATCATATCCAAACTGGAAGCTGTTGCCGCCGGAAACAATTTGGCAGGCATTGAAAAACA
>CABSIA010000085.1 GCA_902477645.1 uncultured Prevotella sp.
CCTCGCCGATAATTCTTCCGTCGGGAGCCACTATCACAGCACCAACCATAGGGTTTGGCCTGGCATTCTGCATGCCGTTTGCCGCCAGTTGCAGGCAACGGCGCATATATGTCTCATCGCTCAGAATGTGCATGGCAACGCAAGGAGCTGGTACATTATGGTTTTTGCCATGCGGCGGTGTCCGCTGTCGTTTGGATGAAGGCGGTCGGTATCAACATTGTTGAAATATTGCCCATGCTCAGCTGTCATCGGGAACAGTCCGCATGTGGCATTAAGGTCTATAACAGGCACGGCCCACACATTTGCAGCCTCTTTCACCGCCTCCACATAGCTGTCGAGATATTCGCCGCAGCGGTTGGCGTAGTCCTCTGTGCACTGCCAGT
Source organism: uncultured Prevotella sp. (assembly GCA_902477645.1). Lineage (GTDB taxonomy): Bacteria > Bacteroidota > Bacteroidia > Bacteroidales > Bacteroidaceae > Prevotella. The sequence goes on from CABSIA010000085.1 coordinate 384, forward strand.
TTTTGTCGTTTGCATAAAATCCGGCGCGGTGTATAGGGGTCATCAATACGATTTGCTTTGTCGGGAACATCTGCTTAAGGGTGTCGAGAGCTATGTTTATCCGTCCGCGGTAGGTGTCTTTGTCTTTCGACAGATGGCGGCGCATTCTACTCTCCTTACGCTTGGCATATCCGTGGCCATACTCCACAGTCTCCATACGCTCGTCGTACCAGCGTCCAAGCGGCACGGCGTTGTTGTAGTCGTTGGTGCCCATCATAACCAACACAGCGTCGAAATCGTCGCCATGCTCAGCCTTAAGTTTAGCCGCCTGACGTGGGATATCGTTCCACTGACGGCCGCTCACGGCGTAAACGAAAGGCTTTATGCCGAGCCACTCCTCAAGCAGGCTCCAGTATTTGTTTTTCGAGGCCCTGTTGTTCGGGTCGGTGATTGAGTCACCAAAATATGCCACACGCTTGCCCTGCCAAGGGTGAGTGAACGATGTTGCCGCCTGATTTTTCTTTGCCTTCTGTGCCATTGCGGAAATGGGGGCAAACATGCAAAATGCCATCGCACACACCATGATGCACTTGGCAGCAGATGTACGGAATAAGTTTGTTTGTTTCATCATCAAAAAAGTTAAAATATATAAGAGAGAAGAGTCAAAAACCGAAAAGCTATAGAATTTTTCACTCTTCGTTCTTCCCTCTTCACTTAAAAGTTAATTGTGGTCTCACCGAGAATCGAACTCGGATCTAATCTTTAGGAGAGACTTGTTCTATCCATTGAACTATGAGACCCCACTTCTGTTATTATAATTAAGGCGGAACGAAAAAACAATGCTCCACCATAAAGCGGTTGCGAAATTACTACTTTTTTATGAAACGGCCAAGAAAAAGCGTAAAAACTTGCCGCTTTCTCACGTTTTGCGTAATTTATTTATAGGGGCATCAAGTATTCCGTATCACAAATCCGTATATAATATATAGAAACAAACAACATAACTATGCGAAGAATAACACTCATGGCAGCCATGGCACTGTCGTTGCTTGCCGCTCACGCCGACGATGCGTTGAAAGCAAAAATTCAACCTTATCTCGAACATGTAAGACAAACGCCCGACTGGTTGTCGTCGCGTTTGCAGATGTACTGGAACACTCACGCCACCGACGTTTTCATTATGGGAGAGAGCTTCGACCACCCTGGCGGCGGACGTGCCCCCCACCCCACGGTAAAATACAACGGAACCCGCAGCACCGCCTCGCAATACAACAGACCGAGACTTGAGGACGTAATACCCTACGACGACACGCCTCAGGGCGAGGTCACATTCATCAACAAGGCTTCGGGAATGATGGAAAAAGCGCATCCTTCGAAAACCGGATGCAACATCGACGGCCTGAACCGCCAGGTGATGGGAATTGCCGCCGATGCCGCCAAGGTGTATGCCGAGACTGGCGACAGGGAATATGGCGACATGGCACTTGGAGTGTTCGACGTGTTCATGCGCGGCATATACCACCGCAATGCGCCCGTAGACCTAAATCACGGACATCAGCAGACGCTCGTGGGCATGTGTACGTTCGAGGTAATCCACGAGGATATACTCGTGAAGTGCTGTGAGATTTACTCCAATCTGAAACCGATTCTGTCTCCAGACAGCTGCAAACTTTACGATGCCGCACTGAAAAAATGGGCAGACCTCGAGATTGCCAACGGTGTGCCGCACAACAACTGGAACATGTTTCAAGCAGAGTTCATCACAGACATAGCACTGGTGCTCGGCGACAATGGCAGCTACGCCGACGGCAAGGGACGGCAGTATTATCTCGACAAGGTTATGAACGCCGACGATGTAAGGCAATGGGGCATGACAAGATTGTGCAAATTCGGCTTCGACTCAGATGCCCATCTGTGGTATGAGTCGCCCGGCTACAGCACCACCGTCATGGGCGACCTCGGCAAGTTCGGCAACATGCTCGACCAAAAAGCCGGTATCGACATGTTTGCCGCCATTCCGGAAATTGGACGTGCCATAAGCACGCTGCCACAATATCTGATGCCAAACCGCATGATTTGCGGTTTCGGCGACACACACCCGAATTATCTCAACACCAATGGCATCAGCCAGATGCTCGAATATGCGCGCCGACATGGTGACAAGCAGAAAGAGGCCGACATGCAGCACCTTATGGAGGCCGTAGACAAAAACGCTCCTACAGAAACGATAGAAAAATATGTGGCCCCAAACTTCTATTCGCAAAAGGTATCGTGGCTCATGCAGCGTTCGGGTATGGATGCCCGGCACGACCTCGCCATATCGCTTAACGGAAGCAGCGGAAACCACATGCACGCCAACGGCATATCGATGGAGCTGTACGGAAAGGGATATGTGCTCGGCCCCGACGCCGGCATCGGCCGCACGCTATACAGCGGTCTCGACTATCTGGAATACTACAGCCAGTTTCCGGCTCACAACACAGTTTGCGTAGATGGAGTGTCAAGCTATCCAGTAATGATGTCGCAACATGCCTTCAAGCTCGTTGACCGAATGCCCGCCGACAACTCCCTGACACTCAACCAGTACGATGGCGACACCCACTCCACCGTGAGTTTCCTTGAGCCTGAGAGCAACAGCAGTCAATTGCGTACAAATGCCATCGTGAAGACAAGCGGGCAAGGCGGATATTACATCGACATTTTCAGAAGCCGCAAAAATGAGGGCGGCGACAAGTATCACGACTACTTCTACCACAACCTCGGACAAGCGATGACGCTTACCGATGCCAACGGCGGCGACCTCAACCTGCAGCCCGATGAGGAGCTGGCATTTGCAGGCGGACACCTTTATGCCTATTCTTACATCTACGACAAGCATGGCGCAAAGACCGGCAGCAATGTGAAATCGACATTCACCATCAACATGAAAGACGGCAACAACATACACATGGATCTATGGATGCAAGGCTCGCCCTACAGGAAAATCCTCAAGGCGCTGTCGCCTGCCAACCTCGAATACGAGCGCATGCCCAACCAGCCCTACAACATCGGGGAACAGCCCGTGCTGACATTCATCGCACGTCAGTATGGCGAGGCCTGGACACGTCCGTTCGTTGCCGTTTATGAGCCGTACACAGACAATGAGCAGGCAGAGATTCAGTCGGTAGACTATTTCAAACCCAAGAGCAAAGACCCTGACGCTGTGGGAATTATAGTAAGACTCAAAGACGGACACACACATTACATATTCTCAAGCGCCAACGGCAGCAAAATGTCATACCTGGGCATGAAAGCGAAGGGAACGCTGCAGGTGATAAAGAAGTGAAGAGTGAAGAGTGAAGAATCATGTACCCCAAAAAGCTATAGGTTTCTTCACTCTTCACTTTTCGTTCTTCACTTATAATTTAACAATTTTTATTCCAAAAACATTAAGTACACAGCACTTCTGATGCGTATATATAAATGTAAACAGAAAAGAGTTTTTTCATGCAATTTAGGTTAATAAGTTTAGTTAGTTTCATTCTGGCTCCCATGTTTTTGGAGCCAGTCTGCGCAAAAGGCGAATTCTCTGCCGACAGAGAGATCGCCTATTGCTGCGGACAAGTAAAAAAAGCACTGAGAGAATTAAAGCCCTACAACTTCAGCAGGCAACCCCGCAACATTCTCAGCACCGACACTCAAAAGGGGTGGAACCTCAGACCCGCAAAGGCAGAGGAATGGTGCTCGGGCTTCTGGCCCGGAATATTGTGGATGACATATTCCATAAACGGCGACAAAGAGGTGCGCAAGGCTGCCGAGGGGTATACACAGTCGCTGCGCGACATAGCCTACCGGCCGGCATACGACCACGACCTCGGCTTCCTGATGTTCTGCTCTTACGGCAAAGGCTACGAGGCATCGCGCAACGCCGCATATCCTGCCGTAATCCATGCCGCAGCCGACTCGCTCGCCACGCTATTCAATCCGCTCGTAGGCACAATTCTGAGCTGGCCGCGCGAGGTTGAGCCAAACAACTGGCCGCACAACACCATAATGGACAACATGATAAATCTTGACATGATGTTCTGGTCGGCTGCCAACGGAGGCAACCCGTTGCTCTACGACATTGCCGTCAGCCACGCCAAGACCACAATGAGCAACCATTTCCGTCCCGACGGCTCATGCTACCACGTGGCTGTCTACGACACTATAAGCGGAAACTTCATAAAGGGCGTGACTCATCAGGGATATGCAGACTGGTCGATGTGGGCACGCGGACAAAGCTGGGCCATATACGGCTACACCATGGTTTACCGCTGGACCAAGATGCCCGTGTTCCTCGACTTCGCAAAAAAAGTAACCGATGTATATCTGCGACGGCTGCACGAGACAAGCGATGACATGGTTCCAAAATGGGACATGGACGACCCGCGTGGATATGCAGCGCCAAAAGACGCGTCTGCGGCATGCGTGGTGGCATCGGCACTGCTCGAGCTTTCAGGCTACGCAGGCGGCGCACAGGGTGACTACTACCGCCAGCAGGCTATAGAGATGCTGCAATGCCTGAGTACAGAAAAATACCAGAGCCGTGACAAAAACGTGGCTTTCCTCATGCACAGCACAGGACACCATCCCGCCGGCTCCGAGATTGACGCCAGCATCATCTATGCCGACTACTACTACCTCGAGGCGTTGCTAAGACTGAAAAATCTTCAATAGGACAATATATATAGACACAGAAATTCTGTTGTGTAGGAACAAATTGCACAGATATATGCCTTTAGGCATCAAATCTGTGCAATTTGTGTCATTTGTGTGACTAAGATTCTCCCCAAATGATTTTCTACAGAGCCTATAACTGCCCGAAAAAAATGCGTTATGCCGCATTTGCCATAGAACACTATTGCAAAGCCCATCGCAACCGCTTACGACGCCCATCGCACACTGCTGCGTTTTTCACGAATATAGACATTAAGATTTTGATTATCCCCCACCAGCAAAATCAAGGCAGAAAATTCCATTTCTCACAATTCATGGTATCAGAGGTTAGATAATCGTTGATTGTTTCTTTGAAGAATTTTTCTGTTCCACGCCCCGTCCTATATCTATCGCAGCCATACATGTATATGGCCTTTAACAGTCCTATCTGATGTTCTGAGAGCTGCGAGCACAACAAATCGGCATAGAAATTAAAATCATTACATTTCCCGATATCATTCTCGCAATCCTCGCCTTGCGGGAAAATTTCCTCATACATGTATTGCACAATGATGCAGATACTTCGGTAAAAAGGTATCAGATGCAGGCGATGTCCGTCAAAAAGCACGATATTGCTCGTCTTATAATCCCTCAGATACTGAACATTTCCATCTTGCTTATCTACTTTACTATTATTAAGCTTATGGAAATATTCATTTATTTCGGCAATATCTTTCTCACTGAACAGCTGTTCGTTGCAATCATTTTTCAACCGTTTTGTGTCAGACAGACTTACACCATTTACAAAAATGTTGTATGCACATCTGAAGACCTCGTTCTTATCCTTATCTTTTGAAATCTGATGCCGCTGCAGATAAAAACATATACATTTAAACTCATAAAACATAAAATGAAAACTCTGCTTGTTATTGCCTATCTGCGGCAAATTGATATCTGCAAGCTGATTTGCCAACATCTGAAAATAGCGAAACAGATTGTTCTCAAATCTTTCCTTCTTCATGTCTTCTCTTTGCAACACATTCGCCCTGTATTGAACCCAAAACGCCAAGAAAGTCAGAAAAGAAGCGCATATAGCCACATACGGACTCATTATTCCACCTATGGTATTGCCTATTATCTGTCCGTTTTCTGAAAAATTAAAAATGTCGGAATTTGTAAACAGATAAGGGAAACAGCAAATAACTGCTGAGATGACAACAAATCCGATTAAGAAAAGCCAAAAATATAGCGTTAATACAGTGTGTTTCATTTTAGGTAATATTACATGTCTATTTCATTTGCAATCACATCGCCTCCAGTAATTTTACATTTTTGGATGGGGATTGTAAATCACAAACCATTTATTCTGCAAAAGTAACATTTATTTTCAATATTACAGACATTAAAACTACAAAAACTTAACAATCTGTATAGCAAATTTGCGGGAGAGCAAAAACATACGATATTTTACACATTTCACACCTGTTACACACACCACGGCAGCAACGGGACAAATACGACACGGCAGTCAGATTGAGAGAACGTATTTTAGTTTATCCTTGGTTTTTAAATAAAAACCGAACTTCCATACATTATTTATAGAATAGAACAGACGTTGCTGCATACGTTTTGTCCGGTAATGACTCAACACGCCCAAGAAGCTATTTATTGAGGACAGCAGAAGTGCAGGATTCTCAACAGTTTCAAGTATTGTTATTTTTTTCTTCATCCGTTGAATGCAACTATTATGAATATACTTTCTTCCAGGCTTTATATAAGCTCCTAAAAAACCAACACCTTGTCTGACATCACAGATGGCCAGTTTGCCCTCATGCAAATACAAACCCAATTGATTTAACAGAAAGTTGCGCACTTTAGGAATTATAGAGTGTAAAAAGCGCATATCAGAACTGACTATATATGAATCGTCAACATAGCGTCCGTAATGGCGGCACCGCAATTCTCTTTTCACATATTGGTCAAAGACATTCATATAGACATTGCTGAACAACTGGCTTGTAAGATTTCCTATGGGCAAGCCTGCATCTTCGCAAGAATTGAACAGGCTCTTATCTGCGGGCAAACCTTCCCAATCCGCAGGACTTCCAATCATCCTGCAATCCTTAATAGGATTAAGAAGAATGAGTTCTGACGTGAGATAGTGAACAAAATCCATATCTACAACTTCGCCCCACTTCTTTACCCCATGTTTTGAGATAAGATGCCGGCTCATCTTGTCCAAAGAATCTTGAGCAATCTGCAACAAGATGCGCCGGTTGATGTGCATGAAATAGCCTCTAACATCTAATTTCAACACATAGCAGGGAACTGTATAGTTCTGGCTTTCTTGCCTTATGTGCATTTCCATCCTCTTAATTCCGTAATGTGTACCGCGATGCTTTATGCAGGAATAACTGTCTTGTATAAAAGTGCGCTCAAACATCTCATGCACATAATTATAATACAGATGATGAACTATTCGGTCGCGGAAGTCCGCCGCAAAAACCTCACGTTTCTTTGGATCCGAAATAATGAAACACTGAGAAGGCATAGGTTTGTAGGTTCTGCTCCACAAATCTTCACACAACGCTGATATATTTTCTTCCAATCCCTTCTCGAATCTTATCTGATATGGTTTGCTGCGTTTGTGTTTCCTTGCCTCAAAATATGCCTTGTACAAATCATTCTGCAGTTGCGCTTTGGTAAGAGTATATGGAGTCATAAAGAAATGATTTCTTAAAAAAGGATGCACAATCCTACTGCAAAGAGTGCCAGTGCTGACTACGGGCAAACAGGCCGTACAGATTGACCGTTGTTACGGTTGTTGTTGTTCCAATTCCAATTGCCAGAATTGAAGTTGAGGTTGTACGCGTTGTTGTCGTTGTTCGGATTAAGCGAACTGGACCAGTAGTTGCCGTTCGAACCCGCATTGTTGAGATCCCCATTCCAGCGGTTGCCAGCAGCCGGAAAAAAGACTGTCTCATTTGTCGGCAGTCATCTGATACGGATACAAGGAAAGAATGTAACATTATCGACAAGCCATCCATGATTACTTTTCTTTTTCACAAGGTTATGGTTTTCCCTATGACATACTGCCTATGAACTTGCCAAACTCATTTGTTGGCGTGCATCCTAAACTGTTATTGGTGTGCTTATATTATTTGTGCTAAATTCTTTTTCACATCAGAGAGAAACAACATGCACTCTATTGGGGAGTGGCTCTCTACAGGATAAGACAGCACATCTTGAGCTATGGAGAACAAAGTATGACTCCCCTCACCCTTGCACACCATATTATTCTTTTTTGTTTCCACATCAGACTTCTCTTTTGATTCAGAGACAGGCTGTCTGGACTTCCATGCGGCAAATTCGCTCTTCATGTCGTCAGCCGTCATTTCTGGTTCTAAGGGGAGAAGTGTCAATGTTATATGCTTCTCTGCAACAGATGCCACCACAGCACCTTGGGGAGTTCTCTTTTCAAGACTCGACACAGGGAAACCGACAAAAGCTATTGTCTGCCCTATACCATTAACATGCCTGTGAGTAACTTTAAATTGGCAGATGTAAGTATGGCACAGCCATGCGCTCACTTCGTATGCGCGGTAAAAACTTCCCTCTTGGAAAAGGTTGATTACCTGCCAGTCCTTTGGCTCGCTTCGTTCTTGTTCTATGTTTAATATGTCTTTTATTCCCGCCATATCGTTTTTTATTTTTGTAACCCTCATTCCATGCGGAGCCCCCACTGACGGGGCGCATGTCTTGGGACATGCACTTGTCCCGTCCGTGCCACCTCCGCATGAAAAGAGGGTGTAGGTAATTTGTTCTAATTGTGCTATTAGGATGCATTAGTTCTGACTACGGGCAAACAGGCCGTACAGACTGACCGTAGTTACGGTAGTCGTAGTACCAACCCCAATCGCCAGAATCGAAGTAGAGGTAGTACGCGTTGCCGTCGTCGTACGGATAAAGCGAACTGGACCAGTAGTAGCCACCCGAACCCGCACCGTAGAGATCCCCATTCCAGCGGCGGCCAGCAGCCGGAAAAAAGACTTGACCGCCATTAGGACCTGTGACCAGAATGCCATTTACACCATTCTGCTGTGTCCACATCTGGGTACAATGCTCCATCAATTCCATTTGTTGCTCATGTGTCGGCATGCGCCATGGAGCACCCATGCGAACATGAGCCACGTCATACTGGGTGCCGGAGATATCGGAACCGATATTTACACAGTTGCCATATTCATCGGAATATGCATAAGTTTCCCAATAATACACGCTTTTCTCACTTGTCTCACCCCAAGCGTAATATCCGCCATAGCCCTCAGGGGTGGATGCGCCAACATTGCAGCAGCACCACTTAGTGCCACTGGGAAGACCAAGGTCGATGGCGTGGGGATGATTACCGTCCGGGCAGGTGAAACAATCCGGGAATTTGGTTGACGGCACCGCTCTCAGCTCCTTGCCCATAATCTTCACCATGGGATAAGCTGTGTAGGTTTTGCCAGCCACCATTTTGTCAAACACACACTCCAGTCCGTTCATGCCCCATTGTTTCTCCGACATATATTCCATTGGCTTATATTGAGTTTCTATCAAGCTGTTCTTTTCATCATAAAACGCCATACCAATGCTGACGGGTAGTAAAAGATTCCTTGCTACCTCTGACTTCAATAGAGCTGCCGAGGCTGATGCGCCTTGTGAAAATTCAGGTTTTGTGAAAGACGGCAGCAGATATTTGTCATCGCCCAACTTCGGCTCAATGGAATACTTGAATGAGGCAGGCTGTACCCCATCGCCCCACAGTCCGACTTGGGCGTATGCTCTGAAACTTTGCGGCAAAGTCGTTCTCGCATAGCTGTCTTTCATCGCTGAGTAAACGCCTTCATCGAATGCCGCCACCATGTCAAACTTGAAACCGGCCGTCTCTTTCAGTCCCACGCTATACTCCAGACCCAGTCCAGACGCAGTGCCGCAGAACGAAAACAGAATGTCGGGAATAACACCCACCTCTGCATATCCCTCCATTGACAAAGAGGCGACATCCATGCCCGCATCATTTATTGGAGCATGCGATATGCTCCATGCCTTGTCCTCATACGTGAAACTGAGTTTGTCGGTCCTCTTATAATGCGCCTGGCATCCAAGGCTCACCGTTCCTCCCTCTGCAAAATAAGCAGACAATGTCAGTTTGGGGACGATGAACAACAACGGGCATTGCGGTATTCTTATTCTGCCAAGTGACAACTTAGTTATCTGCTGTTCGTAATATTTCTCAAATGAGCTGGTAGCGTCAAACTGCACCTGAGCATTGAAGTCGTTCTGTAGATCTAAACGGAAGTATGGGGATTTTCCTTTCTGTATATTTGCCGTCACTAACATCTTTGCTGCGTCATTGACGGTAAAAACGGTTGTAGTCCCACCCTTCTCCAATGTCTTGCTGTAAGTTTTATTCCATAGCTCACGCTCGTACGACAGCCTTTCTTTGCTTTTAGCCAGAGTCCCGTTACTCTCGTCAACGTATCCTTCGGCTATAAAGACAAGTTGGTCGTACACCCTGTCCAGCCCGACTTTCCGGCAATTATAATGATACCCCTGCCCATCGCTTGAGACAGACAACACCTCCGCCATTATACCGTCGGGGAACGACAGGCAGTCATACGTGGACACAACAATGTTGTTTTTGCCAGGACACATATACGCAGGTGTCTCTGTTGACAGAGTAAACGAAACCGTGTCACAATCGGACAGATACATGTCGTGTGCGGCGGTCAGTTCAAAAACATTCTTGTTTACAATTGTCTCAGGAGCATAAAATGTCACGCTGTCTATCGCTGCCAATGGAATTCTATACACGCTGTCGGGAGTGTAGACAATCTGCGCCATCCAATCATTGCAATATACGCCGTCTGCGTCATAATGTGAATAAGCGACGCTGTCAACGTCATTCTTGAGAAATGCGTTAAAGGTGCCGTCATTCCGATATATGTACATGGCATCGTTCTGTGCCAATGCTCCTGCAATCACAGTAACGAGGAGCGAGAGAGTAAGTATCAGTCTTTTCATGGCCTGGTGATTTTAAAGGTTGAGGATGGGGTCTTGACAACATAGACGGATGATGCCGGCTCAGGCAGATTCAGGGAAGCGGCGCCGTTGCTGCCGGTCATGGCTGACGAGAGCAGCTTGCCGTCGACGGCATAGACGGCCACGCGGACATGTGGGGCCAGATTCTCCACTCTTACAAAATCCTTGCCAAAAGAGAACACGGCACCCAGAATATCGGGATTGCTCACACCAGCGGGGTCTACACTCACGTAGGTGAACTTCACGACATCAGCAGAGGCGTAGTTGACCACATTCATGTGCGTGGAGACAACAAGGCCGTCGCCGTCGAAACGAACCACAGGTTTCTCGTCAAGCAGAATGGTGAATTTATCACCAGACTTGCCGTGAATCATCAAGGCATTTACGCCACCGGCGGAAGCCGATGCTGCCATGGAAGACAGCAGAAGGAATACGGACAGTAATTTTCTCATAATCTTTGCTTTATATTTTATGTTTTATGTTTACATGTTGAGCTAATTATATTGTTATTATGCAAAAATCGTAATATTGCCCTCAGTTTCATTGCCTATTGGAAAAGAAGACTAGACATTTGGCCATATCGCTTTGCAAAGATACATCTTTTTTTGAAACGGGGGGGGTAAATTGTCAAACCGCATCAAGTCGTCTGATTTTTAACTCTATTTAAGACCATTTCATACCTTTTCGCAACATATCTGCTATGTAATTTAGCAAATATCAATCGCCCACTGCATTCAGCAGTGTTCATAACCCCATTGAAAAAGCGCCTTTTCTCATTTTAGGAACGCTTTTATCTGCCCCAGCGACAACTGCTGTTCTTCGGGCTTGAAGCCATGACCGGCACCGGGGATGACGTAAAGGCGCGCATCCTTGTATAGCCTTGCGGCACGGCGGGAGTCCTCCATCGACACTACAGCATCGGCATCGCCCTGGACGATGAGTACGGGCTTGCGGAATTTCCTGATGGTCTTGAACACATCAATGTCGCGAAGCTCCATGAAGAACCGGCGACCCAGAGGCACGTTCCACAGGCGGGTCGTGTCGGGAATGTCTGTCACCTCCGGATAGCGGGTATTCCAATTCTCGGGAATACAGAGGGCCGGGAATACGAGAACGAGCTTGTTTATATATTGCGGTATATGGGCCGCTGTCATGGCAGAGACAAATCCGCCCTGACTCTCACCGATGAGCACAATCTTCTCGGGGTCGACATCGGGCTGCTGCCGGAAATGACGCACAATGGCCTCCAGGTCGCTCCGCTCATCGAGAACAGACATGTTCATCGTGTTTGAGTCGCTGCGGCTGTTGACTGAGCCACAGGGGAAGTCGAAGGCATAGCACTGGTAGCCAAGGTCGTTCAGCGTCTTGAAATAAGCACGTCCAAAGGCATGGGTGCCGTTGAAACCGCGGGCTATGATGGCCACAGGCTGTTTACTGCCGGTGTATTGCGGCTTGCTGATGATACCGTATATATGTCTGTTGCCATTCTCTATGATTTCAGTCTTGACAGGCTGGGCTGCCAGACTCAATACGCAGCTTGCAAAAAGCATTAAAGTCAGGATCTTTTGTCTCATTTTGTCTCGTTTTTATACTGTTTACATATCTAAAGGCTGTAGGGCTGCTACGTGTAACGGCCGCAACCGGAAAATGCAATCGTGTATAGGCCAATTATTGCCTGCGGCC
>CABSIA010000086.1 GCA_902477645.1 uncultured Prevotella sp.
CCGTGGCTATACAGGTCATGAGATGCTCAACGATTTCGACATCATCAATATGAACCAACGGTCACTGTCGCGAAGCGAGGAAAGTAACGGCAGATTGTACGACCCTGTCATCGGCAGGTTCCTCAGTCCCGACAACTATGTACAGATGCCGGACAACAGCCAGAATTTTAACCGTTACAGCTATTGCCTGAACAATCCGCTGAAGTACACAGACCCAAGCGGTGAATTTTGGAATCTAATTTTTGGTGCTGCAATTGGAGGTATATTTAACTGGGCTTCACATGGTTTCCATTTTACCGCAAAGGGACTTGGATACCTAACTACGGGTGCCGTAGCAGGTGCTGTTTCTGCAGGATTAGCTTCTGGAGTGAATGTTGCCATGGCTGGAGGAAACTTCTGGACAGGTGCCGCTGGTTTAGCCAAAGGTATATCATCTACAGGTTTCTTTGCCGGTGCAGCAGTAGGAGCAAGCTCTGGATTTGCAGGAGGTTTTATCTTGGGTGCAGGAAATTCATGGGTTAATGGACAAAACTTTAGAAAAGGACTTCTTACAGGTTTGGGCTCTGGTAGCATAGGAGCATTGTCAAGTGGAATTACAGGAGGTCTTCTTGGCGGTTTTGATGCGTTAGACAAAGGTACAAACTTTTGGACAGGAAAAACGTCCATAAATATTGAAGGGGCTATGGCTTGTGAAGGATGTTTACCAAAAGAGATTGATTTAGGTGGTAAAATTAACATCAAATACGTTGGAAGGTTCGAAAATCAAAATGTGTTTGAAAGCAGTATGTTAGGGGCTTATACAAGTGGAAATTACTCAGGCGCAACATTTCCAGACATTGGTATTGTGGTAGGCGATGGTGTATTTACAAGTGGTAAACCTGGTGGACTAGTTATGATGCAACATGAGTTTGGGCACGTTCTTCAATATAATAGAGTAGGTCGTGCAGATTATTATTACGTAATTGCAAGAGAGAGTTTTAAGAATTGTGCACTTGATAGATTGACTGGTTTAGATACGCATAGCAATTTCTGGACAGAGACTTGGGCAAATTATTTGTCAAAGAACTATTTCGGAGCGAATTGGCTTGGGATTGAAGAACTTTTACCAAGAAAGGGGCAGTTTTATTATCCATCAAAAAATCCTACCAGATTATTTAAATATCTGAAATTTGGGTTCAAGGGTCTCTTCATCTAAAAATACGCACAAAAATTATAGACTATGAGCAAAAAGAAACATAGCAAGATGCTATTTCTTGTGTATAGTATATTATTAGGAGTATTTATAAATACTTCCTGTGTTATGGACAGAGTTACTCTGTTTTGTATAAAAAACTGCACAAATGATACTCTATATATTGAATTTACAGAGTCTGACACTCTTGACAATTGGATATTTTGGAAAGGGAATATTGAATATCCCAATATACCCGTTGCTCAAGAAGATACAACTTGGATATACATACATGGGGAAAAGATGATTGCAGATAATATGTTCTTTGCACTACCTGATTCTATCGTTTTCATGGATCCGCGCTTGTTTAGTATTAGCAAAACGTGTTATATATATGCCATAAAGCAACGGATATTAACACAATATACGCTGGACGATATTCGTGAGAAAAAACTATATGACAGACGAGTTGTTACCAAGAAGGACTTCCATAAGCGGCAATACGAATACAAGTATATGGACGATGGAAAATAGGAATTTAGAGATAATGAAAACAATACGAAAAACAACTCTTGTGGAACTAAATTTAATTGAGTATTTGGCAGGAAAAGCCAAATACCAATTAGATTTAGCTTGGAAAGAAAAGATTAAGGTTATTCCGTTGACTGATGAGATAATCGGCAGTTTGAGACTGACTTTTGATTCAACATCTGATCCATCACAAGATGATTGCATAGAGATTTCTAATTGTATGTTTTACGATAAGGACGGAATTCCCGTAGCTGTCTATCTTCTTGTAAACAAAGAGAACATACTCTGCGAGTTGGATATGTGGAAAGGCGATTATTCTCCGATCAGTGAAATTCCATCGACTGACAGAATGATGGATATAGAACAAATTTAACACTAAATATAATGTTATATTTTAGATTTAATGAAAAACCGATAAACAGTGTTTCTCCTTTAAGCTCGAAGAAGAAGACTATATGGGGTAAATTGGTGGACAGAATTGGAAATAAGCTGTCCGCCAATCCCGATTTTGAGGACAAATTAAAATATGTAACCCAGTGGTATCTGGAATACGATGATGAATGTGATGTATCGTGTCGGGAAATTGGTTTGGATATCAATAGAAAAGTTATTGTCAAAATGCCTGACGATAGGAACTATGGCTTTTGGTTAGATACGAATCTCACACTTGAGGATTTTAAAGCAAAATATGATATTCAAATGATACAGGCATGCGAATTTAACAATCTGTGGGATTCTGTATATTACGATAGAAATATAGAGGTATTCAGAAAGATTGGCAATAACACGCAGCCTCAGAATGGTTTTCCATAGTCCTCATTTATACATAAAATTATGAAAATTAATAGTTTTGAGTATTTTCTTAATGCTGTGCATTATAATCTTTGGTTAATAGACATTAAGTTTGGGAATTTCATGGGAAAGATAGTCGATAAATTGCTTTCTCCTATCCCCAAATATCTATTCACAAAGAAATACAAGAAAAATTGTTATGAGCGTCAGTCTAAGGAACAAAAGAATATTGATAAGTTTTTTTACGACAAAGAAACTGGATATCATATATGTAGTGCCAATCATTGGTTTGGCTATTTCTATTCAGCTTATTCTTTACTCATTTCATTTATCTTAGGAGGTTTTGCATACAGAGAATTAGGTGGTTTGAATACTGTTGTGAAATTAGCCATCCTCATTATTCCCATAGGATTATGCTACATACCTGCATATAAAGCAGTTTATACAGATGACCGATATCTGAAATATTACAAGCAATTTGAGAAGGAAGATGAGCAATGGCATAAAAAATGGAAGCGGATTACTATGGCGTTCTGCCTTGGCTCTGCTATTGCGACTATCTTGGGAATTTTCATAATGTTTATAATTGCAACTTGGTAATATGTTACGTTATTTTTATCTTTACAGCCTCGCCATTGTCCTTCTTATTTCATGTAATAACGAGGACAGCAAGTATTTGGCACCTAATGTCGAAATAGAGAGCGAAGAGTTGAAAAATGCGATATTGGAATATGACGATAGTTTACATCATAGTCCAAGGCTTGCAGCCAATATTTCAAATAGTGATTATATGCTCTCGGTACATGAGCGGAATGTCAACGATTCTGTTACAAAGTATTCAATATCTTTTAGTCTCCACACTTGGCTTTTGCAAGATAATCCCGTGTGGCTTGCTAAAATAGAGGACAAATATGTTATTTTCTATCCGTCAAATAATTATAGAAGAATATTGTCTACTGACAAACAACTTCATAAGAAGATAGCTTATAGGTATTTTCCTGAGGAGTATAAACGATTGGAGAAAGGGAAATCGTTAAATTGTTTCATCATTAATGACACCAAATCGCTTGTGTTGACATTCGTTAGAGGTAAACTCGTCTCAAAAAAGATGTCCTATGGCATATAACCTGTCTAAGCTGATCTTTACTTATCATATTCGTAGTTTTGATGTCTTTTGGTTGCAAATATACAAAACTTTCCATTCTAAATCGCAACTTTTGCCAAAAACTTGCGATTCAGAATGGAAAGTTTTTGATTTTTATAGTATCTGTCACCGATGAAATAATAATCCTACAGAATAGTTAAGTCGCAGATACTCTGTTATAACAAAACAAATTTTCACGTTTTATTTTGATATTCCGTACGTTTATACTAACTTTGCAGAAGTTAGGCATTTTTGCTTGCGGCCGTTATACATAACGGCCCTACAATCTCCTAAAATAACAAAAATCAATAAACACTTTCGGCCGTTACAAGTAACGGCCCTACAAAGTAAACTAATCAACAAAATCAAAA
Organism: uncultured Prevotella sp.; assembly: GCA_902477645.1. Lineage (GTDB taxonomy): Bacteria > Bacteroidota > Bacteroidia > Bacteroidales > Bacteroidaceae > Prevotella. Next base: position 4,010 of record CABSIA010000086.1, read on the forward strand.
TAGAACTATGACCTTAAGATTCAACAAAATTCTAATCGTGATGGTTGCATTGCTGTTGCCGCTGTCGGCGATGGCTGCAAAGAAACAGAAAAAACAGTTGACCGACCGTGAATACTGGTGCCAGCAGGCCTACAAAATGGCTCAGCCCGTACTGGAAAACATGGCAAAGGGCGAGCTGCAGAAAAACATGGTGCTCGAAGTTTCGCCAAACTGGGACGGAAGAAACAAAAAAGTGGCTTACATGGAATGTTTCGGCAGACTGATGGCCGGAATTGCTCCTTGGCTCACACTGCCCGACGATGACTCTGCAGAAGGCGCACAGCGCAAACAGCTGAGAGAATGGGCACTGGCAAGCTACAAGAATGCCGTAGACCCACAAAATCCCGACTATCTGGCTTGGAGAGGCCACGGACAGGCGCTCGTTGACGCCGCATACGTGGCAGAGAGTTTCCTCAGAGCATACAACACTCTGTGGGAACCACTCGACGATGTGACCAAGAAACGCTATTTTGAGGAATTCACCCAATTAAGGCGCGTAGACCCTCCATACACAAACTGGTTCCTGTTCTCAAGCATCATAGAGAGCTTCCTTGCCAAGGCAGGCGCTCCGTACGACGAGTTCCGCGTGAACACCGCATGCAGGAAAACAGAGGAATGGTACGTAGGTGACGGATGGTATGCCGACGGTCCAGTTTTCGCTTTCGACTACTATACAAGCTACGTTTTCCATCCGATGTATCTGGAAACTCTCCAGGCTATGGTCGACGCTAAGGCCAACACCCGCCTTGACTATAAGAAATACTACGACCGCGAGCTTAAGAGGGCTCAAAAATTCTCCATCATCCTTGAGCGCTTCATATCACCAGAAGGCACTTACCCGGTATTCGGCCGCTCAACCCCATACCGCCTCGCCGCCATGCAGCCATTGGCTCTGATGGCATGGTACGGCAAACTGCCAAGCGACCTGACTAACGGACAGGTAAGGGCTGCGCTGACAAAAGTGATGCACAGAATGTTTGACGAGCAGAACAACTACAACGAGGGAGGCTACCTTACAATAGGATTCTGCGGATCACAGAAAAATATTGCAGACTGGTACACCAACAACGGCTCACTCTACATGACATCGTTGGCTTTCATGCCTCTCGGACTTCCTGCCACAGACCCATTCTGGACAGACGAGGCTCAGCCTTGGACTCAGGTGAAGGCATGGGGCGGACAGCCATTCCCGAAAGACCACCGTTGGGCAGACGACATACAGACTAAAGACAAATGGTAAGACGAGGCTGTAGGGCCGCTATGTATAGCGGCCGCAAATAATGTTGGTAATCAACATTTATGGTTTGCTTTTTTGCTTGCGGCCGCTATACATAGCGGCCCTACAATTTATAAAATAACAAAAATCAACAACTACAATATGAAGAGAACTATAATCTTGGCATTGGCTTTTATAGGCCTGCAGGCAGCATCGGCAAAGGACTGGACTGCCAATGAGGTGAAAGACATAATCACAAAAGTGAACAACACATGGCAGCAGAGCCATCCGAAACAGGAACGCTCGTTCTGGGACCCAGCTGTATACCACACTGGAAACATGGAGGCCGCACAATATCTGAACAACAACGACTGGTACAAATACTCTTACCAGTGGGCAGAGCAAAACCAATGGAAAGGCGCACGTGAGGCTGATAAATCAAAATGGAAATATAAAACCTACGGCGAGGGACACGATTTCGTTCTGTTCGGCGACTGGCAAATCTGTTTCCAGACCTACATAGACCTCTACAACTCTCCTATCGCCCCTGCCGACAAGGATTTCATGGTGGCAAGGGCCAAAGAGGTTATGTCGTACGAGGCCTACAGCAAAAGCAGCGACTACTGGTGGTGGGCAGACGCACTGTATATGGTTATGCCCGTTATGACAAAGATGTATAAGCTCACCGGCGACAAGCAATATCTCGACAAAATGTACGACAACTGGCAGTATGCAAACAGCATAATGTACGACAAGGAGACAGGCCTGTATTTCCGCGACGGAAAGTATATCTATCCGAAACACAAAACCAACGCCGGAAAGAAAGACTTCTGGGCACGGGGCGACGGCTGGGTAGTGGCCGCCTTCGCAAAAATTCTGAAAGACCTGCCTAAGAGCGACAAACACCGCAAGACCTACATACAGTACTACAAAAAAATTGTAAAAGGCGTGGCAAATTGCCAGCAGGAGGAAGGCTACTGGACACGCTCCATGCTCGACCCCGAACAGGCTCCGGGCAGAGAGACCAGCGGCACCGCCCTGTTTGCCTACGGCATTCAGTGGGGTATAAACAACGGCTATCTGCCGGCAAAGAAATATCAGAAAGTTGTTGACAAGGCCTGGGAATATCTTGCAACTGTTGCTCTGCAGCCCGACGGCACCGTTGGCTACGTCCAACCAATTGGAGAGAAAGCCATCCCCGGACAAGTTGTAAACCAGAAGAGCGTGACAAACTTCGGAACAGGCGCATTCCTGCTCGCAGCATGTGAATATGCGAGACATCTGGAAAAATAAAAACAACATATAGTCTTGCCCCTTCTTTCCTTTTGAAGACGGGGCAAGACTGCGTTAAGGAATATATACTCGTTGCAACTACACAGAAAACAGACTAATATGAAAAATCTACTATTGACACTACTTATTATTGCTATATACACCACCACTATGGCTCAGCCACGATATGACAAGGGCAATATAGTGAAAGAGAAATTGGACAGGGGTGTCGTGGCAATAAAGAATAACGGCACGGTCACTGTGTCATGGCGGCTCCTGTCGGCTGACGACAGGAATGCCGCATTCAACATTTTCCGCAACGGTAAGAAAATCAACAAAAAAGCCCAGAAGAAAGGAGGAACTTTTTTCGTTGACAACAACCCGTTAGCCGAAGATGCCGTCTACGAGGTGAGAGGCGGATGCTCTGACGGAAAATTCTGCCTGAAAGCTGATGCCGCAGACGGTTTTATAGGCATAAAACTCGACAAGCCGGCAGATATGACAATGCCCGACGGAAGGGTATGTACATACAGTGCCAACGACTGCTCGGTGGCCGATGTTGACGGCGACGGCGAATACGAGATAATTTTAAAATGGGACCCGTCGAACTCTGCCGACAACTCAAGAGCCGGGTATACGGGTAACGTATTCTTCGACTGCCTGAAACTTGACGGCACACGGCTGTGGCGCATAGACATGGGGCAGAACATCAGGGCTGGAGCACACTATACGCAATTCATGGCCTACGACTTCGACGGTGACGGGAAGGCCGAGCTTATGATGAAAACGTCTGACGGCACCATCGACGGCACAGGAAAGGCCATTGGCGACCCGTCGAAAGACTGGCGGTGCCATGAGAAAGGCGGCTGCTTTGGCAGAATAATGGAAGGGCCGGAATATCTGACTGTATTCAACGGACTGACGGGAGCCGCCATGAAAACTGTTGACTACATACCCGACCGCGGACCGCTCCGCAGCTGGGGCGATGACCACGGCAACCGCTCAGAGCGGTATCTTGCAGGTGTGGGATATCTCGACGGCAAAAAAGCCTCTGCCATATTCTGCCGTGGCTACTACACCAGAACTGTGATAGCCGCATGGGACTGGGACGGAAAAGAGCTGACAAGCAGATGGGTGTTCGACACTAACAACCCTGAGTGGAAATCGTATGCTGGGCAGGGGAACCACAATCTGAGAATTGCCGATGTTGACGGTGACGGACGGGACGAGATAACATTCGGCTCAATGGCGGTCGACGATAACGGTAAAGGATTATACAATACAGGTTTCGGACACGGCGATGCGCTGCACCTGATGCCTTTCTATCCCGACAGCGACAAACTGCAGGTGTGGGACTGCCATGAGAACAAACGCGACGGCAGCGACTTCCGTGATGCCGCCACAGGAAAGGTTATATTCCAAATACCAGGAAACTTCGACGTAGGCCGCTGCATGGCCGCCGACATAGACCCGACAAACAAGGGTGTGGAGATGTGGAGCGCAAACAGCGGAGGCATTAGAAACGTGAGGGGCGAGCTGGTAAAACCGCAAGAATATTCGGAGCCAAGCATGGAGCCAAGAAAGAGACGGGGAATGTCTACAAACTTCGGAATATGGTGGGACGGCGACCTGCTGCGCGAGCTGCTCGACCACGAGACGGTCCAGAAATACGACTGGAAGACTGGAAAAGTGAACGTGATAAAGAGATTTGAAGGACGTTTCAACAACTGGACAAAGTCGAACCCTTGTCTGAGCGGCGACATCATAGGTGACTGGCGAGAGGAGGTACTGATAAGAAATGAGGAAAGCACAATGCTAAGACTCTACGTAACAGACATACCAACCACCCACCGCATCTGCTGTCTCATGGAGGATATTCCATACCGTCTGAGCGTAGCCACTGAGAATGTGGCATACAACCAGCCACCTGAGACAGGCTTTTATCTGGGGACAAAATAAAATGTAGGGCCGCTATGTATAGCGGCCGCAAGCAAAGATTTCAAATATCCAAAGAATATGTTTTACTAATTGCGGCCGCTATACATAGCGGCCCTACATTTTTAGTTTATTTAATTCTGCTTTTCCCGCCTTTTATATATATACCTTTGTCTGGCTCTGCAGAAAGCAACTTGCCGTCAGCAGAATAAATGTTGGAATTGGAATACACTGATGATATTTTCGGAGAGCTGATGCCAGATGTAAGCTGAGACAATTCCCCGGCAGTGAGTGCTATGTCGTAGAGACGGAAGTTATCGAGAGTGCCGACAACATCGCCATTGTCGGAATTGTTGTCCCACCACTGTGTACGCCCTATATAGTTTCTGCCGTCGTTGCCGTCAGGCGCAGCCTGCCACGGCTCGTATGTTACTTTTGTTCCCGATGCCACTTTTACGCCGTTGGCATATATCGTGGTGTTTTTTGTTGCCGCGTCAAAAGTCACGGCAATGGTTGTTTTTGTATTCAGCGCCATGGCATTTGCCACAGCCTCAACCATAAGAGTTGTGCCGCCTCCCAATTTCTCGCCGGCGCCATAAAGGAAGCTGCTGTTTATACGGCAAAACACGCTGTTGCCGCTATTTGCGCCAAAATCGTAGAAGCGCGGAAGCTTGCCACGGTTGGCAAGTGAGGCATCGATGATAAAGGTGTACGAGCGCAAATTTTTCAGCAGTCCCGCAGGTGCTATTCCATATCCGTTTATTGAGAAAGTTGTTGGCTGATTGGCCGACAAGTCGAGTGTGCCGTTGACCTTTGCCGAGCCCATAACCTTCATGTCGTTTCCACGTCCGCTGAGGTCTTTTACATATTTGGCGGCACCATCGGCATATACATCCTCTTCCTCGAAATCGTATCTTACGAGCAGGTTGTTTGTTATGTCGCGTGGAAACACTGTGGTTTTAAACTCCCGTGTCTGCGAGCCTGCTGTTGCCGTGAGCGTAACTTCGGTTTCTGCTGTTGGCAATTTTACAATGCCGTCTTGAGCGATGATGCCGGGATTTGACGATGTCCAGCTGACACTGGTTCCACCTACAGAGACAGGCAGAACAATATCAGTTACAACTTTCTCCGGCACAGAAAGTTGCCTTACCGCCAACATGGTTTTCATGCAGTCCATCTCATCTTGATTTAGCGCACGGCCCCATGTCAGCGTCTCGCCCTCTATAGTGCCATCCTCAACATCGGCAAAGGCAATGCCGAGGGCTGGAATTTTCAGCTCAAGGGTCTCGTTGCGGTACAGCATCAGATAACTGCCGTCGCAGATGAGCGAGATGGCTGCTGTCTGAATTTTTGTAGGATGAAAATCGCCAGATGTTCCCGTAGATGTTGTTGCCCAGTCGTCGGAAGTAAGGAACTGGCTTGTGCTCTTATAGACATTACCGCCAACTGAGACGTAGAGTTTCGTATCTGTGCCAAGACCAACCTCGATATTTCCAGTTGTGAAGAAAACACCTTGATAGTTGTCCATATTGAGACGGGCAAAACGTGTAATGGTGAATGCCTTATCGCCGTCATTTGCGTTTGCGCCCAAATTGAGGTCTGCCGCCTCGTATGGCAGCTCTGCATCGGTCATTATGCAGGTTGGATAGCCTTTGGGGTAGTTTTTGTTCACCATCCAGTAGTAGTAGTCGCCATTCATCCAGGCAAGTCTCAGCTTGGCTTTGGCTGAGCCTGGGAGTATAAACGGACGGACATTGTTTTTATTGGAATTTTCCGTCAACTGCTCCTGAGATACAACTTTGCCGTCGTCGCCTATTACATATTTCCAAATTTCGTAGACACCATCCTTGTTGTAGGTGCCATTGGTGGTAGGTATCGACATGTACAAATTGTTGATTGAGTCCGGGTCAAGGGCCATACCGCCCGAATAGCACCGCTCTGTAGAGTTCCAGTTCTGGTGGAAGGCATGACCGGCATACTGTACCCACGTGTCGCGCCACTGCGAGCCGGTCCACCGTGCGTAGTGGTAAACGTGGGTGGTTTTTGCGTTGTCGATGTGCGTCAGGGCAATCACAGGATTTTCGTCATTGTCGAGTGCAATCTGCCAAACCCAATTTCGGCAGTTCGCCGTTTTGTCAACTATGGTGTTTGGATATGACGAGGCATAGCTGTCGGTCTTGCTGACACTGAAAACTCCGTCAGCCACCTTCTTCAAGGTGTTTCCCTTTATGTCCTTCAATATAGGGCCGTTGCCGTTGTTTATGTCAATAACGTTGAAATACAGCCAGTTGGGATATTCATTATCTGGATGTCCTGTTGTGTAGGTGAGATAAATCTTGTCCTTGCCGTTGCTGTAATATTTCGCATACGGGCGCGCTCCCGTGCTCTGCACAATCTGGCGTGGGCCGAAGTCTACGGTGACATCATCGTTGGTGTCAGGCATGGTCAGACGGGCTATTGTAGGATGCCAGTTTATGCCACGCCAACAGAGATAAATGTGGTCCGGGTCGTCACTCAGAATAAATGGCGACGGATAGGTTGTGTTGTTGGCTGTTTTTATGAACTTCTCCTCACCAAGCATTGTTATGTCGCCCGGTTTCCGGGAAATGCGGTACCAGATTTTAGCCTCATCGGTGTGGCGCGTGTAGAAAATCATGATGCGCTTGTCGGGCAAGACTATGAAAGTCGGATTGTTGTGGTCGTCGGGCTGGAAATAGCTCCTCACCAGCACCTCTGTACGTTTGTTTGTTGTCCAGTCAATCTGCGTGGCCTTCACGTTGCCATGAACATCAATATAGCCGAGATATGATGCGTTGATTCCGGCGTCGACATCCTGATAGTGGATGGCACGGGGATCAGCAAACCAGCACCATGCGCCCTCTGCGCTGACAACATCCGCAGCAAAGGAATACAACGCAGAGAAAACAAAAAGAATAGAATAAATAAGTCTGCTCATTAGTCTTTTTATGATAGTTAGATATAACAGATTTGGTAATATGCAAAAAATAACTTGCGCAATAATTGTATACTATGCGTCCTCGAGAGGATAACTTGCGCTATAATTTGAACTATGCGTCCCGATAGGATAACTTGCGCTATAATTTGAACTATGCGCCCCGAAGGGGCAACAAGCGCACAGCCCAGGGCACCGCCCTGGATAACAGGCATTCGTAGCAATGCACCCTGCAAGGGCAAAAGCATAATTGCATTATGTTATTTTTTAAATATTACTTGACAGAATGGAAAAAGGAGAGTGAAGAGTTAAGAACGAAGAGTGAAGAAACAAATATAAAAAACTAACGGATTCTTCGTTCTTCACTCTTCACTCTTCGTTCTTCACTCTTCACTCTTCACTTAAATTACTCCGCTCCAGCCAGAGGTGACGGAGTGGTATACGTGCGTGCTCCCAGCTCCTTGTCGAGCATATAGAGTCCGTATCCGTTGTCCTTTATCATTTTCAGGTTATCGATGATGGTCTGTGCGTTCTCCTCTTCCTCAACCTGCTCGTCGATGAACCACTTCAACATGCTCTGAGTGGCGTAGTCGTTCTCCTGGGTGGTGAGGGCGAAAAGACTGTTAATCAGTCCGGTAACCTTCTGCTCGTGTGCGAGAGTGCTCTCGAAAACATCGAGGATAGAGTTCCATGATGTAGGCACCGCGTCAATTGGCTGCAATGTCACTACGCCACCACGGGAAACTACATAGTTGAAGAAAATCTTGGCATGGTCCTGCTCCTCACGGAACTGAACCTCAAACCACTTTGCCATACCCGGCTGACCGTTTGCATGGCAATGGGCTGCCATTGACAAATAAAGATAAGCCGACCACATCTCGGCGTTAATCTGGGCATTGATAGCCTCTTCTACTTTTTTGTTCAGCATAATAATATATTTTAAATATTAAACGTTCGCTTTGCAAAAATACAGAAAAGTAATGAGAAAAACAGAGGCTTGGATATAAAAAAATCAAAAATGACAGAAAAAAAGATAAAAGACAAGCAATATGTTATCACTTAAAAAACAAAAAGATGGCAGGACGTAAAACATAGAGTCCTTTAATATTTAACGGTGGTAATTTTTAGAACCCACATTAATTGTTAAATATTTACAACAAAATCAACAACGTTGGATATTTATATCTATTTTTGTAACCGATGAATAACCTTTGCCTATGAGAAAGCCTGTTTTCCTGCTGATGTGCCTGCCGCTCTTTTCCTGTATGGGGCAGAGCGGCGTAAAGATGCCGCTCAACATGTCCATGCGCTACGGGCTTGACCACGACGGGCAGGAGTCTGCTTTC
>CABSIA010000087.1 GCA_902477645.1 uncultured Prevotella sp.
CTTTCCCTACACGACGCTCTTCCGATCTCTCGGCGAGGATATGGTGGCGGCTTACAAAGAGCTGCACCGCCAGGGATTTGCGGCGAGCGTGGAGGTATGGGACAGCGGTGAAAAGCTTGTCGGAGGTCTCTATGGCGTGGCGATAGGGCGGTGTTTCTTCGGCGAGAGTATGTTCTCGCTTGTGCCGGGTGCCAGTAAATTGGCTTTGATCTATCTTGCGCGGCTGATGGAGGAGCGGGGCGGAATGGTGATAGACTGCCAGTTTGAGACACCGCATCTTAAATCTATGGGCGGGCGGTACATCAGTTACGGGGAATATATGAGAAATGTCAGAGCCGAATAATCTTCAGGCTCTGACATTTCTCCACATATATGGCTGCTGCCGCCGGATGCCTATACAATCAGGTTGACGAGCAGCATTACGATAGGAATTGTAATGGCGGCAATGCCTATGATGTCGATAATAACGCCCGTCTTGATCATTTTAGTAATCGGGATATATCCGCTTGCGTAGACAATGGCGTTTGGCGGTGTGGAGACTGGGAGCATGAAGCCCAGAGAGGCTGACAAAGCTACGCCCACGGCTACGGGAATTGGACTGAAACCTGCTGACAGGGCTGCGCCGATTGCCAGCGGGCCTATCATGTTGGTGGCTGCCGTATGGGATGTAAGCTCAGACAGCAGCAGCGACATTACGCAGAATACGGCGACGAGAAGCAGCTCCGATGGCTCGCCGCCAAGCATGGCGATAATCTGGCCGCCTATCCATCCTGAAAGCCCGGTGCTGTACATCATGCCGCCCATGGCCAGGCCGCCGCCAAACAGGAGCAGCGTGCCCCATTCTACGCCGGCGACAGCGTCTTTCCACTCAAGAGTCATTTTGTGGCGCTTCAAGTCTACAGGAAGGAAGAACAGCAGCAATGCGCCGATCATGGCGGCAATGGCCTCGGGAAACAGCTTGTTGTATGTGTTCAGAGTCTCGCTCTCTGTGCCGAGTATGATACTGAGGAAACCAGGAGTCACCCACAGCAATACGGCGACGATAAAGGCAAAAAGCGTGTTTTTCTGCGCTCTTGTCCAACGCCCGAGCGACCTTACCTTCTCGCCGATAAACTCTTGTGCGCCCTCTATGTGCTCAACATCTGAGGGGAACATTTTGTAAAGCAGAAAGTAGGTTATTATGAAATAGAACACCATGGCGACAAAGCCCCACACCATCCACTGGAAGAATGAAATGTGGATTTCGCACAGCTCGCTCAGGAAACCCAGCATTATGATGTTTGGAGGGGTTCCGATAGGGGTGAGCACGCCGCCGATAGAGCATGCGTAGGCTGTCATCAGCATCAGCCCCGTGGCATATTTATACGTGCGCAGATTTATGGTCTTGCCGTTGGCCGCCATCATTTCCCTAATCGCCTCGAGCAGGCCTAAGGCTATCGGAAACATCATAGCGGCAGTGGCGGTGTTGCTTATCCAGCCAGGGCAGAGCATGCAGGGAAGCCCGATTGCAAGGAAAATACGGCGTGGGCTGTCGCCAACCCATTTCATCGACATTATGCCGTATGCTATGCGCTTGTCCAGGCCGTTTACCATCATGGCCTTGGCAATGATGAAACCGCCCATAAAAAGAAAAATCATAGGGTTGGCAAAAGCGGCAAAGGCCTCTTTCATCTTAACAATGCCGAACACCACACACAGCGTCGGGCCTACCAGAGAGGTTACAGGAATAGGTATAGGCTCCGTAATCCACCACAAAGCCACCAGCACCATTACGGCAAGCAGCTTGTGGGCCTCGGGCGAGAGACCGGCAATGGGGGTGAGCCATACTAAAACGGCGCAAACAGGGCCAAGGACGGCCCCCAGCAGCCGACGTTTCCTGTCGAACGACGAGTCGGGCGAAGATTCTTCTTGAACACAAGCCTGGGAAGATGGCGCCGGATTTTTCTTTTCTTCCATAATACAATAGATTTTTATAAGGGTTAGTAATAATTTCAGCCTTTATATTTTTGTACCTCCAAAAAGTGCCTGGTGTATTTCTGTCTTGTGCAAAGATAATGAAAATATCCGCATAATATTATTTTTGGAAGAAAATTTGCTCAAAAATGAAAAAAAACAATTATTTGGCATACGACTTTGCAAAAAAAACCGTATATTTGCCAACACAACATTACAAATCTAATATAAAGTTTAACCTGACGCTCTCATTTCAGACAGTGTCGTAACCTAAATTGAAACATAATGAATACTACTACAGTTTTTGTCATCGTTGCCCTTGCGCTGCTCGTTTTGGCTTTCTTCACATATATGCACAAAAAGCATGTGAGGTTTAATAAGGAAGATCTTACGTTGAAAACTAAAAAAATATTTGCCGCAGCAGGCTCCGGCTCTATCGAGGAGAAAAAATATCTGTATGGCCTGAGGCACGAATACGACTGCTCGCTGAAAGAGGCTCATTACCTTTTTGGCAAGGCGTGCGAGAACGGCATCGTTAAGGTTGAGGACAAAATGGTGACTCTCGGATAAACACTGGGAGGGCAGGTTGAAAACCTGCCTAAAAATTAGTGGTGGCTTTTCAGCCTCCTGGTGAGATTAACGGCAGGTTGAAAACCTGCCCTCCCAGTGAAATCTGTCAAAGATTATTGAATGCTGGAATTTCTTTTAAGAATAAATATTTTTTACCTGCATAATCCATCTTGCAGCAATAGTGCTCCATGCCATTGCTGACTACGAGATAGTCTACATGCATCAGCATATTGTAGACCGTTATCTGGTCGAAAACTTTCTGCGTTATCTTGATGTGCGGTGCCTTGTACTCAACAATCATCCGTGGAGTCAGATTTTTATTGTAAAGCACGCTGTCGGCACGCAGTTTCTTTGTGCCGATGCTCAGATTTACCTCATTTGCCATCAGACTCTCCGGATATCCGAGATGCTCCGTAAGGTAGTGTACAAAATGTTGGCGCACCCATTCCTCCGGTGTCAGTGCCACGTACTTTTGCCGCAGAACATCCCAAATGGCAGGCTTTTCTGCCGTGCCGGATAATTTTATCCCGTAACTTGGTAGGTTTAATGAAATCATTTTATTACTTTTGCATTCAAATGCAAAGGTAGCATAAACAGATGAAACAGACAAATGTAAAACACAAGAATGGCAGAAAAGAAAAAAACATTTGGCTTTGATGAAGTGATGCGTGCCCTGAAAGAAGGCACGTTCGCACCTATATATATATTGATGGGCGACGAGGCTTATTTCATTGACAAGATAGCCGACTATATTTCTGAAAACGCATTGGCTCCAGAGGAATGGGATTTTAACCGGGAAATTGTTTTCGGAGCAGATGTCACGGCCGCCCAGATTGTAGATATGGCAAAAGGCTATCCGATGATGGCGCCCAGGAGGGTGATTATCGTGAAAGAGGCGCAAGGACTGAAAAATCTGGATGCCATAGAAAAGTATCTTGCCAGTCCGTCTTCTACGTCGGTCATCGTGTTGTGTCATAAGAACGGCAGCATCGATGGCAGAAAAAAAATACTAGCCAAGGCACAGGCGGTCGGGGGGGTGTTTGAGAGCAAAAAACTACGGGACTATCAGCTGCCGGCATGGATCACCAGCTATTTGAAAGTGCGGAGCTCAACGATAGACAACAAGGCGGCCTCCATGATAGCCGACTCAATAGGCTCGGATCTGAACCGCATGACTTCCGAGCTTGACAAGATTCTCATCTCGCTGCCTGAAAACGACCGAAGGATTACTCCTGAAACCGTTGAGGCGCAAATTGGAATTAGCAAAGACTTCAATGGCTTCGAGCTGAGAGACGCAATCGTAAACAAGGATGTTTATAAGGCAAATCTTATAATCAAATATTTTGACAGCAATCCGAAAGCAGGCTCGCTCTTCTCATTTCTCCCGTTGCTCTTTAATTATTTCCAAAATCTGATGTTGGCATATTATGCGCCAGATAAACGCAACGAAAATGCCGTCGCACAGTTCCTGGATTTGAAATCTGTATGGGCTGTGAAAGACTATATGACGGGCATGAGAAATTACACAGGAATAAAAACTCTCCAGATAATTTCTAAAATTAGAGAAATTGATGCCAAAAGTAAGGGCATAAATAACCCGAATACACCCGTCGGAGAGCTGATGAAAGAGCTGATTTTTTTCATTTTGCATTAGAAAATCGGCAAAAATCTAACTTTTCAGACTTAGAATAAGCGTCCTCTCGGGACGCTTTTTTTTGCCCTAACTTGTTGTATATAAGTGTAATCAATCTTAAAAAACCATGCTGAGATTTGCGTATTTTTGTTTGACTGAGTGGTTGGACGGAAATATTCGAATGGCGCAAAAAAACGCATTTCCCAGAGCCTGTTAATTTAGTGTTCGCATTTATTAACGTTTTACTATGTATAATTTTGGTTTGTAAAATACACAGATGCCCGTTGTTATTTAAATACCCAAACCTAAAAACGGCAACAAAAACAAAATCTAAGACACAAGCTAAACAACATTTATAAATCTAAATATTTAAAAACACAAACAAGCATACATAAATATACGTAAAGAGAAATAAGTCTTATATTATTAAAAATCAGCAGGTTAGATAAAATACGCAAAGTCAGCTCCGCTTTTATAGGCTATATAAACCTGTAAAAGTGCATATCTTTCTATTATACGATACAAATAGCACTTATTAATCCATTATCAATGATTTAGTTACCATAAAAACCTAAATTTAGAGTTAATTTGGTATTTAGACCTTTAAATTTAGATACACAAACATACAACCATTATTTAGTGTTTTAGATTTGTGGATTTAAATCACTAAAACATAAAACCTAAATATCCAAATCAAAAATATCCTTTAGAATTGTTGCCTATGTTATTTTTTTGCTTTAACTTTGTAAACTGAACGCTAAACAGCAATTTTCGCCCATTTTTGGGCTGCATCTAAAAAAAATAGAGCTATGAAAGATAGAATTCGAAAGATAATGGAGAGCCAGCACATGACCCAGCAAGTGTTCGCCTCGTTCATAGGAGTCTCGCCCGGAACGTTGAGCAGCATCTTCACCGGACGTACAAACCCTACCCTCAACATAGTGGAATCTATAAAGACGAAAATCCCGTCTGTCTCTTCCGACTGGCTGCTTTTTGGTCACGGACAGATGTATGCCGACGATGTTGCTACGGCCGACGCTCTATCTGATTGTTCTGATGACGGAGGTTTTAAGAATGCTCTCGACTTCGGCCAGACTTCTTCTGCCCTACCAAATGACAGCTCGCAGCAACAATTTAGGCAGGGTGTCACGGGTACACCAAATAATTATCAGGTAAATGCTATCAAAATATCTGACAAACCTGAACGTAGGATAACCGAGATTAGAATCTTTTATGACGACCAGACTTGGGAGACTTTCGTTCCTAAGAAATAGAATTTTTAGATGAGATATCCGGGGTGGCAATTGGGGATGAGGTTTCTCGTATGCCTAATGGCAAAATTTTCTTTTCTGAATTAAAATCTAAATAGCGGTTTCATTTGCCGCTAAAAAATGCGGTTGCCTGCATGTGCCGTCGTAACCGCTTGCATGTGCCATCGCAAGCGGTTGCATTAGCCATCGCAAGCGGTTGCATTTTTTTCGTGTGGTTTTTAAGGTGGGCTCTAAGAATTTCCACCGCTAAATATTAAATGATTCTATGTTTTACGTTTTGTCACCTTTTCCTTAAAAATGATTTTCTTTATCCCGACAGGCTCATAATTCGGGATTTTTATCGTATCTTTGCAATTGGAACGGAATGTTTCGTTATAGGATAATTAACGACTACCTTATTAGTATATATATGAAGAAACATTGTTTAGACCTTACGGTCAATAGTATTGAGAGGCTAAGCGACAAGCACGTCTTGATAAAATTGGGATGCGGTGAGGGCTTGCCCGCCATGCTTCCGGGGCAGTTTGTGGAGGTGCGTGTTGACGATTCGCCTGCTACATTCCTCCGTCGCCCTATTTCTATAAACTTCGTAGACGAGGCTAAGGGCGAGCTGTGGCTCCTTGTGGCTATGATTGGTGAGGGAACACGCAGGCTTGGCAGGCTTCAGCCTGGTGACACAGTGAATTGCCTTCTGCCTTTAGGCAACGGTTTTACGATGCCTAAAGGTGCCCAGTCGAAAGTTTTGCTTGTCGGCGGCGGTGTAGGCATTGCCCCATTGCTCTATTTCGGCAAGAAGATAAAGGATGCTGGCGGTGAGCCTACATTCCTGCTTGGCGGGCGCTCGGCTGCCGACATGATAGAGCTTGATGAGTTTAAGGCTCTCGGCAGGGTTCTCGTCACGACAGAGGACGGCAGCATGGGCGAGAAAGGATTTGTGACAAACCACCCGGCTCTGGAAACTGAGCATTTCGACCAGATTTCCACTTGTGGCCCTAAGCCTATGATGGTGGCTGTGGCACGGTATGCCAACAGTCACGGCATAGAGTGTGAGGTCTCGCTGGAGAACATGATGGCGTGTGGTCTTGGTGCCTGTCTGTGTTGCGTAGAGAACACTGTAGAGGGCAATGTGTGTGTATGTAAGGAAGGTCCAGTGTTAAATATTAAGAAACTGAAATGGCAGCTCTAAATGTAAAAATTGGGTCATTGGAGTTGAAGAATCCTGTAATGACCGCTTCCGGCACTTTTGGCTATGGTCTCGAATTTGCCGATCTTGTGCCGCTGAACGAGATTGGCGGCATTATAGTAAAGGGCACAACCCTTAAGCCGCGTGAGGGCAACGACTACCCGAGAATGGCTGAGACTACGGGCGGAATGCTAAATTGTGTAGGACTGCAGAACAAGGGCGTTGACTATTTTTGTGAGCATATTTATCCGCAGATAAAGGATATCGACTCGCGGATGATAGTTAATGTCAGTGGCGACAGTCCGGAGAACTATGCGCTCTGTGCAGAGAAAATTGACGCTCTTGAGGCTATACCAGCCATTGAGTTGAATATCTCGTGTCCGAACGTACACGACGGAGGTATGGCGTTTGGAGTTACCTGTGCGGGGGCTGCAAGTGTGGTGAGGGCTGTAAGGGCTAAGTATTCAAAAACTCTCATTGTAAAGCTCTCGCCAAATGTCACGAACATTGTCGACATAGCCAAGGCGTGCGAGGCAGAGGGCGCCGATTCTGTCTCGCTGATAAACACCCTTATGGGCATGTCGATTGATATTGAGCGCCGCTGCTCACGTTTGAGCATTGGCACGGGCGGATTGAGTGGCCCGGCCGTTAAGCCGGTTGCCGTACGCATGGTAAATCAGGTCGCAAAGGGCGTAAAGATACCTGTCGTAGGTCTTGGCGGCATTTGCACTGCCGAGGATGCCATAGAGTTTTTCATGGCAGGCGCGACTGCGATAGAAATCGGCACCGCAAATTTTCTGAATCCTGCCGTAACGGTAAAGGTAAAGAACGGCATCAGCAAGTGGCTTGATGCCCACGGATGCTCTTCAGTCCGGGATATTGTAGGGGTGGTATGATTGCTTGAATGCCGCGCTATAACAAAAAAAACCGGTCCGCTGCACAAACGATGCAGCGGACCGGTTTTTTGTTACAGCCTTAGCGTTTTATTTGCTGATGTGCTTTTTGCCATTCTGAATGAAAATGCCTTTCGGGTTGTTGACTGGTTTTCCTGTAAGGTCGTATTTCTGTTTGTTGTCAGAATTCCCGTCGTCGGTGGCGTTGTTTATACCCGAAGGTTTTGACACCACCTTTATGATGCCGTCAGATGCGAGGCGTGATGTGTCCCATACCTGATTGGCAGAAGGTGTGGCAGGAGAAATTTCGGTGAAGCCAGTACCGGTTATAGCAGAAGTCAGGTTCAGTATTTTTATCTCTGTATCGTCAGCCAGGCCGGAAACCACTTCTTCCATATTTATGATAAGAGTGGCGTCGTTAGCTTTCAGAATTCCGTTGATGGTGAGTGGCTGGCATGAGCCTGTTGAGCTGAGGTCGGCCTGCATGCTGCCGTTTACGACAACCGGGCCTGCAATAGTTCCTGTTCCCGACAGGCATCCGTTTTCTTTTATGGTCATGAGCCCGGTACCTTGGTTTCTGCCATCGATAATCAGCCGTCCGCCTGTAACAATAGTTGTGCCGTTGTAGGTGTTGGTACCTGTGAGTCTCCAGAAGCCGTTGCCTTCTTTCACGATGTTTACGTTGCAGTTGTAATTCTTGGCAGAGCACCGGCGGTCAATATTTCCATTAAAAGTCTCGTCGGTATTGGCATTTCCAACTTGCCATGTAACGGTTTGCCCGGTTGTATTCTTTGTTGTTCCTCCAAGATATGTGCCCTTGTCGCCGCTCAGTCCGCCAAGTTTTATGGTCTTGTCTTTCTCCCAGTGAGTTACTCTGGTGTTGCCCTTAAGCATTATCGTCGCATTTGGAATACCGCTGTTCTGAAGCATCAGCTGTGAGCCGTCGCTGTCGGTACCCTTGCCGTTGGCGACGAGAGTTCCGTAGAAGTTGCTCCAGTCTCCGGCTACGTATTCCCTGACGTAAGGAATTTTGTATTCCAGTGTTCCCTTACCAGACACTTTGCATTTGATAGAACAGTTTCTTTGAACGGTGAATGTTGAGTATGTGTTTTCCACGACCTCGATAGGGAACTCATAGTTAAGGCCTTGGTTGTCAGAAGATTTTGTAACGAAGTTGCCGCCAGCCATCACGAGCTTAGGCGATACGTTCCCGTTTTCTCCAAGAAATACCCTTTCCTTTGCCGCCATGTTCTTTAGATATTCCAGCTGCAGAGTTCCTCCTTTAAGGATAGTGTTTCCTGTGTAAGAGAAGAATTTTGCGCTTCCCGGTTTTACAATGCCCTCACCGTCGACGATTAGGTTTCCCGCACCGGAAAGAGCTCCTGTTATGCCGAGAGTGGTTGACGGGCTTTCTATTTTAAGAGTTGTCTCTTTGTAAATGTTTGCGCTTCTGTTTGTAGAGGCTGAGGTACCCGTATAGTTCCATGTTCCGCCGTCCCAAATCCAGTTCTGGGCATATTCTATAGATGCTCCGATAGAGCTTGGCTGTCCTCCGTCAGCAAGATATTGCAGGTTTACAGTTCCTCCATGAATAACGGTTGCGCCTGTATATTGGTTTTGCTGTTTCAGTGTAAGCGTTCCTTCTCCGTCTTTGTTCAGTGAGCCGTTTCCGCTTATGAAGCCGTTTCCCTGAATGGTGACGTTGGCGTTTCCTTTAACCACAACATTTTTAGGAGCCACCTCCTCGGTGAGCATTATAACGGTGTTGGTTTCAGGATTTATCAGTACGTTGTCGCCATCCTTGAAACTTGTGGAATTATTGTTCCAGCACAAATCCTCATGGTTCCATTTCTTAAATGACGAGCCGCTCCAGGTGACATCTGCCTCGAAGTTGTCGCAGTCAACCATTTCTACATATTGCGGTTGTGTTTTAGTGTTCAGGTCAACATATTCCGACATCTGGTCACCTTTGAAGGCGGCAATTCTGACTTTGTATGCCGTGCCGGCTGTCAGGTTGCCGATAGTGTATTGCTCTGCATCGGCATCTGTGCGTGCCACTTCCTGATATGTGTCGCCGTTCTCTATCTCTACCACAAATCCGTCCTCGCCTTTTGTAAAGTCAAACCATCCAATGGTTATGCTGTTGTCGGTAGAGGCCTTTTCTTCCACATTGACAGGCTTTCTCAGGAACAGCGGCATATTGTCGTCGGCAAGGCTGTTTATGTAGTTCTCGATATTCGCATATCCGTTTTCAGCCAGAATCATGGCGTCGTCTTTTTCCGGGTTGGTGCCGTTTGCTTTTTCCCATTCGTCAGGCATTCCGTCTCCGTCGGTATCGGCAGGTTTCTCAAATGAGGCCATGTTCCATACAGAAGGTGCCCCGAAAGGCAATTGGTTCTCATCAGAGAGGAACGCTCCCTCTTTGCCCATGCTCATAGCCTCGCGGACCATATAGCAGTCTGCCATATCCCGGTAGGGCAGAGTGGCGCCGACTGTAGGCAGCAATTGGTCAGCCAGCTCGCTTGCAGGCCAAGTCTCGAGCTGTGGATAGTCGAAAGGAGTGTCGTGGAAGGTAGGCCCGCCGCCGTAGTTGCTTCTGTCTATCTCTGTGCCATCGGGAATGCCATTCATGTTTTTGTCCTGTATATTGTCTTCCGCATATATATGGAAGTCAGCATTTCCGCTTGTTATGGCATTAGCCGAAGAGCCTGTCATAGGTCCGTTTATGAACAGGTTGTTTGTTACGTTCACGTAAGACGTGCCCTGAGAGTCGCCTCCCATCAGGTAGCATCCGTTTTTCCAGTTGTAAACTATGCAGTTTACATATTGGCTTTTTCCCTTCACCTTGTTGTTTCGGGTGCTGTTGTCGCAATAGAAATTTCTGTAAAGAGTTATGTTGTCAGCCTGAATCAGTCCGCCTGCGCTATGCGAGAGAAGTCCTTGTCCGATGATGGAGTTCGACAAAGTGATATTTCCCAAATCGCCTTTTCCGTCGGGGTTAATAGAGAAAGTCTCGTCGAGTCCCCATGAGAACGAGCAATGGTCTATTATCATGTTTGTTCCGTTGGCAATGCCTGCCGCGTCTTTGCCTGATGTGCCGCCTTTTCCCATTCTGAATCTCATGTGTCTGACAATGATGTTGCTTGCGCCGGAAAACGACACGCCGTCGCCATAAACTACAACGCCTTCACCCGGTGCGGTTTGTCCTGCCACATATAGGTTTTTTGAGAATACAATTCTGCTGTTGATTTTGATAACACCCGCCACGTCGAAAACGACGATGCGGTTTGGCTGGCTCACGGCGTCTCTCAGCGAGCCTTGTCCTGAGTCGTTAAGGTTGGTTACGTGATAGACAGAGCCGTAGCGTCCGCCTGTCGCAAATCTTCCGAAGCCTTGTGCTCCTGGGAAAGCAAGCTGCTGCGCCTGTGCGCCAAGGCATGTAGCCATAAAAAAGACTACAAGTTGTTTCTTTTTTGGTAGTTTCATGTTTTTATGTAGTTTTCGTTGTTTTCCGGCTCTAAAAGTTGTCCCGCTATTTGGTTTTGGCAGTTTTGCTGATAAGGTAATTGTCAAGAATTACCATAGCCGTCATAGCCTCTACAATTGGTACAGCCCTTGGCAACACACACGGGTCGTGCCGTCCGCGTGCCTTCAGAGTAGTGGGGGCACCCTCGAGGTCGAGAGTTTCTTGTTGCGTCAGGATAGTTGCCACGGGTTTGAACGCCACACGGAAATATATGTCCTGTCCGTTGCTTATTCCGCCCTGTATGCCTCCGCTGTGGTTTGTCTCTGTAGAGATTTTTCCGTTGTCGCAGACAAATTTGTCGTTTTGTTCTTTTCCTGTAGATGTTACGCAGCTGAAACCGTCGCCATATTCAAATCCCTTTGCGGCGTTTATGCCGAGCATGGCAGCTCCGAGCTGTGCATGCAGCTTGTCAAACTCAGGCTCGCCCAGTCCTGCCGGGCATCCTTTCACAACGCATGTGATAATTCCGCCTATGGTGTTTCCCTCTGCTTTTGTCTGTGCTATGAGGGTCTCCATTTCCTTGGCTTTCTCATCATCGGGACACCTTACGATGTTGTTCTCTGCGTTGTCGAGGTCGTATTTTTTGTAATCGTTGTCTAAGGCGGTATTGCCTACTTGCGATGTGTAAGCCTTGATTTTTATGCCCAGTTCAGCAAGTGCGAGTTTGGCGAGTGCGCCACCCACGCATCTGCTGATTGTAATACGTGCCGACGAGCGTCCGCCGCCACGATGGTCTCTTATTCCGTATTTTGTCTGATACGTATAGTCGGCATGCGACGGACGGAACAGGCATCTCATGTTCTCATAGTCCTGGCTGTGCTGATTGGTGTTTCTTACGATGAAGCCGATAGGACAGCCCGTCGACCTTCCCTCGAACACACCACTCAGCAGCTCCACCCTGTCGGCTTCCTGTCGGCCTGTGGTGATATGGCTCTGTCCCGGACGGCGGCGGTCAAGCTCGCTCTGAATAAAATCTAAGTCGATGTTTATTCCTGCCGGAAATCCGTCTACAACGCCTCCTATTGCCTCACCGTGGCTTTCGCCGAAAGTTGTCAGAGTTAGCAAATTGCCAAACGTGTTTCGCATGAGATTTTTTCAATTAGTGTGTATGATTAGTGATTTTTGCAACCGCATCCATTGCCATTTTCGTGATTATGGCAGTGGCCTTCGCCTTCTCCGTGATGGTGGCAGTGTCCGTGTCCATCGCCGCCTTCGTGGTGGCAATGTCCCTCGCCCTCACCGTGGCAATGACCGCCTCCGCATCCTTCGCAGTTTCCTCCGCATCCGCCTTCACCGCTAAGCATCTTTACGAACTCGGCCATTTCCTCGGCAGTAGCCTCATGCGACTCTAAGACAGTTCCCTTGAAGTTCAGAGTCTTGCCAGCCAACGGATGGTTCAGGTCTACGACAACCTTATCTTCGCCAATTTTGACGATGTTTCCGAGGAAT
>CABSIA010000088.1 GCA_902477645.1 uncultured Prevotella sp.
GCTCAAGAATACAAATACATTTGCATTCTCTTCGCTTAATCGAATTTTTGCACTATCTTTAAATAAGACAGGCTGCACTCAGAAATGAAAAACAAAACTTCGTATTTGTTTTGTCATTCCATTCGTTTGCACTATCTTTGCAGAAGATTATAGAACAATGAAAGAATTTGTAATATCAGAAGCTAAAGCCGAAACTGCTATACTTGTGGGACTGATAACCAAGGAGCAGGACGAGGCGAAAACTAAGGAATATCTCGACGAGCTGGAATTTCTCGCAGACACAGCAGGTGCCGTTACCGTAAAAAGATTCACTCAGAAAGTGACAGCCCCAAGTCAGGTGTCATACGTGGGTAAAGGAAAACTACAGGAAATAAAGGAATTTATAAAAAACGAGGAAGACTGCGAGCGGGAAATCGGTATGGTAATCTTTGACGACGAGCTGTCGGCAAAGCAGATGAGAAACATTGAGACCGAGCTTGGAGTGAAAATTCTGGACCGCACATCGCTCATTCTCGACATTTTTGCAATGAGGGCACAGACAGCAAATGCCAAAACTCAAGTGGAGCTGGCGCAATACCGCTATATGCTGCCACGACTGCAACGCCTGTGGACACACCTTGAGCGACAAGGAGGCGGATCTGGCTCGGGTGGCGGAAAAGGAAGCGTAGGATTGCGCGGTCCTGGTGAGACACAGCTCGAAATGGACCGCCGTATAATTCTGCAACGCATAACATTACTTAAGCAACGCCTTGCTGATATAGAAAAGCAGACTGCCACGCAGCGCAAGAACCGCGGCCGCATGATTCGTGTGGCACTCGTCGGCTATACCAACGTGGGCAAGTCCACCATAATGAACATGCTTGCCAAGAGCGAGGTGTTCGCAGAGAACAAACTCTTTGCCACACTTGACACCACAGTGCGAAAAGTTGTTGTCGACAACTTGCCCTTCCTGCTTGCTGACACCGTCGGCTTCATCCGTAAACTGCCCACCGACCTTGTAGACTCATTTAAGTCAACTCTCGACGAGGTGCGTGAGGCCGATTTGCTGTTCCATGTTGTCGACATCTCGCATCCCGACTTCGAGGAACAGATTAGCGTTGTGGAGAACACATTGAAAGACCTCGGATGCGCAGACAAGCCAATGGTGATGGTTTTCAACAAGATCGACAACTACAGCTGGACTGAGAAAGAGGCCGATGACCTTACACCGCCCACAAAAGAGAACATATCGCTCACTGAGCTACAGAAAACATGGATGGCAAAGCTCAACGAGAATTGCCTGTTTATATCTGCCAAAGAGAAAATTAATATAGAGGAACTTCGCAACACCTTATATACGAAGGTTCGCGAGCTACATGTACAGAAATATCCGTATAACGACTTTTTATACCCTATGGAATAATGGAAAACTACAGAAATCTTACAGACAGGGAAATTGACATCCTCGAATCCAACAACTGTTGGGCTGAGGACTGGACGGCAGTAATGGTTGCCGAGGACTTTAAACCAAACTTCATGCACCGCGTGATGTTGTATGGAGATATTAGAATTGGAAACTTCGAGAAGAATGTCGAAGTGAGCAAAGGCTTCGTAAAGCACTCCGGCATCAACGATGCCACACTACGCAATGTGGTGATTGGCGACAATTGCCTGATAGAGAAAATAGGCAACTACATCAACAACTACGAGATTGGCGACGACTGCCATATTGCCAACGTATCGACAATAGAGACCACAGAGGGCGCCACCTACGGCGAGGGAAACTTAATTTCCGTACTAAATGAGGTCGGCGACGGAAATGTAGTGTTGTTCAGTGACCTTAACAGCCAGTTCGCCGCATTTATGGTAAAGCACTTTGCCAACAAAGAACTGAAAGATGTCATAAGAAAACTCATACGTGAGCAGATTAATTCCAACATACGCGAGCGTGGCTGCATAGGCGACAGAGTAAAAATTGTAAACACCAAGGAGATTACAAACACTGTTATATACGAAGACTGCGAGATAGACGGAGCCTCAAGGCTCAGCGACTGCACAATACTAAGCTCACCAAATGCGACGGTATATATAGGCACAGGCGCAATATGCGAGAATTCAATAATATCCAACGGCTCAAGCATCATCAACAGCGTAAAGATACAGGACTGCTTTGTGGGCGAGGCATGCCATCTGAGCAACGGTTTCACAGCTTCGGCATCGCTGTTTTTCGCAAACTCGTACATGAGCAACGGCGAGGCATGCGCCGCATTCTGCGGACCGTTCACGGCCAGCCACCACAAAAGCTCATTGCTAATCGGCGGCATGTTCTCGTTCTACAACGCCGGCTCGGCGACAAACTTCTCAAACCATGCCTACAAAATGGGGCCTATGCACTGGGGAACATTGGAAAGAGGAACGAAAACCGCCAGCGGCGCATATCTGCTCATGCCGGCTACCATCGGAACATTCTCTGTTTGTATGGGAAAACTGATGCACCACCCAAATACCCGCAACTTGCCATTCTCTTATCTCATTGCCGGCGGCGACACCATGTATCTTGCACCGGGAAGAAATATAACGACTGTTGGCCTATATCGTGATGTCCACAAATGGCCGAAACGCGACATAAGACCCATTGGCTCGCAGAAGAGCATAGTAAACTTCGACTGGCTGTCGCCTTTCTCCGTAGGCGAGATACTGAAAGGAAAGGAAATTCTCGAGAACCTGCGAAATGCATCTGGCGACAACGTGTCAACATACAACTATCATGAGTATGTAATCAGCGCAACCTCACTCCGCAAAGGCATAAAATACTACGACATAGCATTGCGCATATACATGGGTGCCGTACTCAAGAGAGTTCTCAAACGTGACCCAATGCTCAACCCTCCGACAACAGAAATAGGACTCGGCGACTGGAACGACCTGTCAGGACTGTTGCTTCCCGCATCTGAGGAAGACCGCCTGAAAGACGACATTCTCAACGGCACATTGCCAGACATTCAGGCAGTGATAGAGCGTTTCCGTGAGATAAACGACCACTACCGTGAATATCAGTGGGCTTGGACATACAGAATGATTCTTGACTACTATCATCTTGACGAAATCACGCTCGAGGATGCCAAGCGCATACATACCGACTCCATCACGGCCCGCCGCTCATGGATTGCTGAAATCAGAAAAGACGCAGAGAAGGAATATGCCATGGGCGATGTTGAGGAGGACGTGTTCAGAAACTTCTGCGACAGCCTTGACCACGAGGTCGACTATGAGAATTAAGACTTTGAGCCTTTATTCAACTGCTCAAATCCACAAACAATTTATGCATAAAAAAGTGCCTTCGACAATTATGTCAGGCACTTTTTTCTTCTCCTATATTTCCTCCATCCTCATCAGTTCCCAACCAGAGAACTGCATTATGATTTTATGCAGATGAGTGCCTTGGCGCAACGCCTCAACACGCGGAGCTACGGCATATCGGCGTATCTGCTCAACAGCCTCAGACCATTGCTCCGCCGCTTTCTCCTCATTATATTCTTTCTTTGGCAGCATCTTCAGCTCAAGTATGTAGCTGTGTTTAGTCTCATAATGAGTAAGGTCTGGCAAGAGGAAGAAGTCGCAATAGCCATGGTTCAGCTCCAGCTCTGGTGCAGTGTAGTAATAGTTGGACAGATTGAGATATGCCATAAAAAATCCTTGTAGATTACGCTCACCCTCTATAGTGTCACGAATAGACGACACCGCGGCATACTCCTTTGCCATAAGCTCAAGCGCAGGGCGCCAGATGCCGTCGTATGCCATATCGGTAAACATGTCTCTCAAGTCATTTGTGCTGAACAAGCGTATTTCCTGATATTGTTCCAGCAAATATTTGTAATATTGTTTCCTTACATTATTATTAGGGATGCCAAGCACCAGCTGGTCACCTCTCATGCCCTTTATGGTAAGCATGCCATAATAGAAAAGCATACTCGGGAACACATCCTGATCTGCCAATTCCGTAGCAGAAAACGAATCCCTCACATTTGCCACAATCTCACCGTCCTCAGCTATCTTGCACAACAGTCCCTTACGGTCTCCATCAAGCTTGTCGAGATTGAGAATCATCTTCATTTTCCTATAATCTGTCCTTGTGTTAGGATCTATCATCTGCCTCGGCGGGCAGCCATATTCCATGTAATTACGCAGGTAATATAGCACCATATCTGTGTTGAACATTCGGATATCTTTCTTCAAACATTCCTCAGCAAAACAATAGTTATCGTACCACGGCTTCATGTCTTCTATTATCTTTTCCACATCACTGTCAGCAGGAATTTGTCCGACCTCTTTGTAATACGTGAACAGTTCACGCACATCTTGTGTTGAGAAACCGAGCATTTCGTTGAAGTCAGGTTTTGTCGATATATTCCATCCTATATTGAACCCGCTTGTGGCATCGTCAACAGTTACAGGGCTGACTCCTGTCATAAAAATACGCTCAAAATTGCCCTTGAACTTCTTGAACACATCACGGAAGAAGCCGTCGGCATGTGTAATTGCACTATATACCTCCTCGCCTTCCACACTTAGTATTGTGTTTGTAAAATTGTCATACTCGTCTATGATAAGGAAAAGATGATAACCGAGTTCCTTAGCCTGATTGAACAATATCGCCATCTTACCCGTAGCGGACTGTGTCTGAAAAAATTCCGTTTTTATTTCTTCTGGATAATACTTATCATAAGAATACATAAATCCATTCAGCATTATCCCGCAATACTCATAAAAATTATCTTTTATCTCGTCGATGCTTCCTCCCACCTGCGAGAAGTCGAGATGCAACACTTGGTATGCGCCCTGCAAAGGAGTCGGATTCTTGCCTATCCACAGATTGCCGAAAAGTTTTTGGAATTCATCCTTCTTGTTACAATCATAATAAGCCTTCATCATGCTTACAAGCAGACTCTTGCCAAAACGCCGTGGACGTATAAAGAATAGAGTATCGGGCTGTGCCTCAAGTTTGGGCAAGTACATGGTCTTGTCCACATAATACTGGTTTCTTCTTATTATATCTTCGAAATTCGACACGCCGTAAGGCACTCTTTTTACGTTTTCCATAATTCTTGTTGTATTTGACAGAATGTTCTTCGCTTATGCAAAGATAATGCAAATGAGTGCAAAAGAGAACTTGTTCTCATTTTGCCGAATGTGGCTTATCTTATGCAAAGATAATGCAAAGATAAGACAAAAAAACGAGAATAACAGAAAAAGGGAATATTTTCTTTTTTTTATGTGATGAGAATGGTGATATTTAGAATAAAAATTATATCTTTGCATAAGATAAGCTGCATTCGGCAAAATGAGAACAAGTTCTCTTTTGCACTCATTTGCATTATCTTTGCAAACACGGGACAGACATCAGAACGAAACCTAAAAATTAATAATTACCAAATAATAAATAATAAAATGGCAACAACACCAGAATTCAAGTATGCGCCCATGTTTCAAATGGGCAAGGACGATACAGAGTACCGTCTGCTTTCAAAAGAGGGAGTCAGCACTACCGACTTCGAAGGTCACGAAATACTGAAAGTAAGCAAGGAGGCTCTCACCCTGCTCGCACAGCAGGCTTTCCACGACTGCGAGTTTATGCTGCGCCGCGCACACAACGAGCAGGTGGCGGCAATTCTGAAAGACCCAGAGGTAAGCGAGAACGACAAATACGTCGCACTGCAATTCCTTCGCAATGCCGAGACTGCGGCCAAAGGCATTCTGCCCTTCTGCCAGGACACGGGTACGGCCATTATACACGGTGAGAAGGGCCAGCAGGTGTGGACAGGTTTCGAAGATGAGGAGGCGCTGTCGCTTGGTGTCTACAACACCTACACACAGGACAATCTGCGCTACTCACAGAATGCTCCGCTCAACATGTACGACGAGGTGAACACACGCTGCAACCTTCCCGCACAGATAGACATTGAGGCTGTTGAGGGTGCCGAGTACCGCTTCATCATGGTTGCCAAGGGTGGCGGCTCTGCCAACAAGACATACTTCTACCCAATGACAAAGGCGACAATCCAGAACGAAGGCACTCTGCTTCCCTTCCTCGTTGAGAAGATGAAAAGCCTCGGAACAGCCGCTTGTCCTCCTTATCACATTGCTTTCGTAATTGGCGGCACATCTGCAGAGAAAAACCTGCTCACAGTGAAGCTCGCCTCTATTAAATACTACGACAATCTGCCTACAACAGGCGACGAGACAGGACGCGCGTTCCGTGACACAGACCTTGAGGAGAAACTCCTTAAAGAAGCGCACAAAATTGGCCTTGGAGCACAGTTTGGCGGCAAGGCACTGGCTCACGATATCCGTGTAATCCGTCTGCCCCGCCACGGCGCATCTTGCCCTATCGGTATGGGCGTAAGCTGTTCTGCCGACCGCAACATCAAGGGTAAGATTAACAAGGACGGTATCTGGCTCGAGAAGATGGACTCAAATCCTACAGAGCTTATTCCTGAGGAACTTCGCAATCCGGGCGAGGGCACCACAGGTATCGTAATTGACCTCGACAAGGGTATCGACGCGGTACGTGCCGAGCTTTCTAAATATCCTGTCAGCACACGTGTAAACTTGAAAGGAACCATCATCGTAGCCCGCGACATTGCACACGCCAAGCTGAAAGCACGTCTCGACGCTGGCGAGGAAATGCCCGACTACTTCAAGAACCACCCAATTCTCTATGCGGGACCAGCAAAAACCCCGGAAGGATATCCATGCGGCTCTATGGGGCCGACAACAGCCAACCGTATGGACCCATACGTAGACGAGTTCCAAGACCATGGAGCAAGCCTCGTGATGATAGCAAAGGGCAACCGCAGCGACATTGTCACACAGGCATGCCAGAAACATGGCGGTTTCTATCTCGGCACCATCGGCGGTGTTGCCGCCGTATTGTCGCAGAGTTCTATTAAGAGCATCGAGTGTGTTGAATATCCAGAATTGGGAATGGAGGCCATCTGGAAGATTGAGGTTGAGGACTTCCCAGCCTTCATCCTCGTCGATGACAAGGGCAACGACTTCTTCAAACAGCTGAAGCCGTGGACACCCTGCGGTAAATAAAAGATAATCACGAATTACGAATTTTGAATTATAAATTATTCTCGCTTCGCTGCGATTATGAATTAATAATTTAGAATTCGTAATTCATAATTATTAATCGGCTTTGCCGACAACTCGTAATTCAAAATTTGTAATTTATCCTATGAAAAATCAATTTCTAACTACAGCCGCAATATTTTGCGGCTTCGGTCTGTGTCTGTCATGTGCGCCTAAAGCGGCAGAACCACAGTCTGCAACCGTACAAATGACGAAGGACAGCATTGTCGTGAACGATGAGGTCGGCGACATTGCACTGACCATAGAGCATCCCGCAGACACAACCTCTGCGCTTTCACAAACCTTCATGGAATATGTAAGCGAGACTCTCGGTGGAACATATACAGGCAAATACACCTCGCCAAAGGCTCTCATCGCATTCTATCATTCCGGAACTTACAAGGATATGAAGAAAGAATACGAAGAGCTGAAAAACGTAAGAGAAGAAGGTATAAAGCTTGTATGGAACGACAACTTCTGCAAAATGGCAGAGACCGGCAAATACATAACATTCTATCACAAGAGCGAGAACTATTTGGGCGGAGCTCACGGCATGCACACTTTCTTTGGTGTCACCATACGCAAGAGCGACAACCGCCGTATGGGTTGGGAAATTCTCCGCAGCCAATACAACGAGGAGCTTCAGAAAGCCATGCGGCAAGGGCTTAAGGACTTCTTCGAGGTAAAAACCGACGAGGAGCTGAAGACAATGTTCTTCAAAGAAGAATATGCCTACAACCTGCCGATGCCCCAATGCCCCCCGCTCTTCACCGACAAGGGCATAATGTTTGTATACAATCCGTACGAGATAGCTCCCTACGCCGCCGGCATGCCGACATTCACTATTCCTTACGACAAGCTAAAGAACTTATTGACTGTCACCGCACAGAGACTTGCCGAATAACCGCCTACCACAAACAGCCTCCCCCCTCCAAAAAGAGTGTGGGGGGGGGAGGCTGTTTTTTTATATTTTTCTTGCCTGTTTCACTAAATCTTTTTTACCTTTGCAGCGGTTTCCAAAATGGAAGCTAAGGGGTGCTGTGCTTTTTGGCACGGCTGAGATTATACCCACTGAACCTGATACGGGTAATGCCGGCGCAGGGAAAGGTAAACCCTTTTTGTTTTATTTTTTTTAATAATAAAGGTATACATGAAAAGAAATGTATTCTTTGCTGCCGCACTTGCTTGTGTGGCAAATCTTCATGCAGCCGAGCCTATAGACACTTTGAAGGCTTACACGCTGCAGGATGTTCAGGTAACATCAACACGTGCCGGCAAGCGCACGCCAATGGCTTTCAGCAACATCAGCAAAGCCGAAATCTCGAAGGTCAACTTCGGACAGGATGTCCCCTACCTTCTGTCGCTCACTCCGTCTGTGACAACCACAAGCGACGCAGGCAACGGCATCGGCTACACCACCATCCGTGTGCGTGGCGTTGACCCCTCACGCATCAACATCACGGCCAACGGCATTCCTATGAACGACGCAGAGAGCAGCTCGCTGTTCTGGGTAAACTTCGGCGACTTCGCATCAAGCGCACAAAGCATACAGATACAGCGTGGCGTGGGAACATCTACCAACGGAGCCGGAGCCTTTGGAGCAACAGTGAACATGCAGACCGAGAACGTGGGCATGAAGCCATTCGTAGGCATGGACTTCTCTGGCGGCAGCTACTACTCACACAAAGAGACCGTACGTTTCGGCACAGGACTCATCAACGGTCACTGGGGCGTACAGGGCCGTTTGTCGAACATCGGCAGCAAGGGATACATAGACCGCGCATCGACAAAGCTCAACAGCTATTTCCTGCAGGCAGGCTATTTCAGCGACAACACCGTTGTGAAGCTCATTACTTTCAACGGCAACGAAGAGACTTACCATGCATGGAACTACACCTCAAAATATGAGCAGGCACAATACGGCCGCCGTTACAACTCGTGTGGCGAATACTCTGCCAACGGCAAGACTCTGTATTACGACGACCAGACCGACAACTACCACTCGCAGAACTATCAGCTCATCTGGAACCAGAGACTGAGCATGCCGTGGAACCTTAACGTGGCACTGCACTACACACGCGGCGACGGGTACTACGAGGAGTACAAGGCGAACAAAGACCTTCAGGAATACGGTCTCTCGACATCGAAGTTCAAGACCGACCTCATACGCCGTAAGCAGATGGGCAACGATTTCTACGGAGCCATAGCGTCGCTAAACTACGACAACCACCGCAACCTCACCATGAACTTTGGCGGAGGCTGGAACAAATACGACGGCGACCACTACGGCAACGTGCTGTGGGTAAAAGAGAACGCCGACGTGGAGCTTACCCCTGGCTTCGAGTTCTACCGCAACAATGCCCGCAAGACCGACCTCAACATCTACGGCAAGGCAAGCTACGAGTTCATGAAAGGACTCAGCGCATTCGTTGACCTGCAATACCGCAACGTAGGCATAGAGATGCAAGACCCCTCGTCTTACTATCTCGGCAAGCCCAACACCGACTACATCATCGACGAGTCGTTCAACTTCTTCAACCCCAAATTCGGACTCAACTACGACATCGACGCCAACAACAAGGTGTATGCGTCGTATGCAATATCGCACAAAGAGCCGGTGCGCAACAACTACGAGAACGACTTTGCCGCAGGCAAGAAGATGCCACGTGCCGAGCGTCTCAACGACCTTGAGCTTGGCTACAAATACCTCGGCAGCCGTTTCTCGGCAGGCGTAAACCTCTACTACATGAACTACAAAGACCAGTTTGTGCTCACAGGCGAGATCGACAACATCGGCGAGGCTGTAACCCGAAATCTTGACAGCAGCTACCGTGTAGGCGTTGAGCTTGAGGCCGCATGGAAGCCCGTTGACTGGTTCAGATGGGACGTAAACGCCACATGGTCGAGAAACCGTGTGAAAGACATAGCCGTGACACTTGAGGACGGCGAGACCACCTACACCATAGACGGCGAGACACCGCTGAGCTTCTCGCCTGACTGGATATTCAACAACATCCTCACCTTCAGCTACGCAGGTTTCAAGGCTACCGTACAGAGCCAGTACATCAGCGAGCAATACCTCACAAACACAGGCTTCAAGACCATGATGTGCAACGACCAGTGGAACGACAACTACGAACCCGTAGGCAACACTACTTACGAGACCCTGATGCTCAAAGACCACTTCACAACGAACATCGACCTCTCATACAACTTCTCACTGAAGAGGCTCGGCCTGAAAGACGCAACCATAGGCGTCACCCTATACAACGTCTTCGATGCCAAGTTCGACAACAACGGCTGGGCAGCTCCGCAATACCGCTTAGAGAACAACAAGCTCACAGCAGTAAACACATGGGGACCACGTGACAAGGATGCCGTAGGATTCGCACCATCGGCGCCATTCAACTGCATGGCACACCTGTCGCTGAACTTCTAAATTATGGACTACCTGTCAGAACATTGGTTAGACATACTTACAACGGTACTCGGGCTGGTTTACATCCTGCTCGAGTACCGTGCCAGTATATGGCTCTGGCTTGTTGGCGTAGTAATGCCGGCACTCGACATCTGGCTCTATTGGAGCCACGGACTATATGGCGATGCGGGCATGGCAGCCTACTACACCCTTGCCGCCATCTACGGATTGTGGCGTTGGACAAGCCCCCCCACCCCCCGGAGGGGGGATAGCGAACCTCGAGCACAAACAAGCGATACCACCCACCGGGGGGCAGAGGGGCTTTCCCGCATGCCACGCCGCCTCTACCTGCCCGCCGCAATTTTCCTCTTCGCAGCCTGGGGAGCCACCTACTATGTATTGTCTGCCTACACCGACTCCACCGTCCCACTGCTCGATGCCTTTACCAACGCCATGAGTTTCGTTGGCCTTTGGGCACTGGCACGCAAATACATTGAGCAGTGGATATTCTGGATAGTCGTAGATGCCATCTGCTGCTATCTCTATATCGTCAAGGGCATACCCTTCAAAGCCGCCCTATATGGTCTTTATGTGGTAATAGCCGTTGCAGGTTACTTCAAGTGGAAAAATATTATGAATAATGAACAATAAAGAATTCGACGCTGTAATCTTGGCAGATGGTGACTATCCAACCCATCCCATACCTCTTTCCGTTCTCGCCTCTTCTGCCCCGCTCGTATGCTGCGACGGAGCCGCAATGAAGGCATTAGAGAACGGTCTTTCACCCATGGCCGTTGTAGGCGACGGCGACTCGCTGCCCCGAGACATGAGGGAGAGACTCGGCGACAAGCTCCACATCGTCAATGAGCAAGACTACAACGACCTGACCAAAGCCACACGCTTCGCTGTAGCAAAAATGAGTAAAGCAATATCCCCCGCCGGGGGGCAGGGGAGCATCCTTTCCATAGCCTACATCGGAGCCACCGGCCGGCGGGAGGACCACACACTTGCAAACATATTCCTCATGCCATTCTTCCTTGAGGAACTGGGCATAAATCCCACCATCATCACCGACAACGGCTACTTCTCCGTAGCCCGCGGCACAGAAACTTTCAGCACATTCCCACGTCAGCAAGTCAGCATCTTCAACATATCGTGCAGCCGTATCTCAGGCTCAGGACTGAAATGGCAGACTTACGCCTACAACGCCTTATGGCAGGGCACCCTGAACGAGGCCACAGGCTCAGCCGTAACCATCGATGCCGACGGCACATACATCATTTTCCGCACATTCGACAGGAAAATATCCGAATTAGAAGGCTGTAGGGACGCTACGTGTAGCGGCCGCAAGCAATAATTGGCCTATACACGATTACATTTTCCAATTGCGACCGTTACACGTAGCGACCCTACAGCCTTTACTATAATTGGAGATGAACACTGAAAAAATGCATAAAAAATAAACAAAACAAGGCTTACAACTGCGATTTGTATTTTTTAACAAAAAAAATTAAATCTCTTTCTTTATATAAGATACTGTTTACTAACAAAAGACTGCATAGCCATCATATTTTTTGAAAACTATAAAAATCACAAGTGAGCACCTCTTTGATTTTGTAAGATATTTCCAGCAACTAAACATGGCAAGTAACGGCAACCGGATATAACTGGAGACTGGATTTTGCCTTGACTTTACAACTGTGCGTTTCGTGTCGGAAAGTTGAAGGAAGAACGCACTACACATTTTATACAAAAAGTTACTCCCTAAGCAGAAAATAGGCTGTAAAACCGTGTCGTTTCTGACAAAATGTCAAACACAGGGGGGGGGCAACAAGAGGGGGCAACAAGAGTAGTTTTTCTTTCAATTGTTTGATCTTTTAGAATATAATGCCTATCTTTGCACCGACAAATCCCGCTCGCTTTC
>CABSIA010000089.1 GCA_902477645.1 uncultured Prevotella sp.
TAGAACCTTGGCCCGTGTTGGTGGCGGGTTTCTTATCATTGTATGAAGCATTTTCCTGGCCACAATGACAGGCTTATGCTTCTGAATACATTTCTTAATAATAAGTCTCTGAATACCTGGAATTCTCTCTATTGGCACTTCGATACCGAGGTCACCTCTTGCAATCATAATTCCGTATGACGCATCGATAATCTCGTCTATATTGTCGACACCTTCCTGATTTTCAATTTTCGAAATAA
The DNA here is from genome assembly GCA_902477645.1 of uncultured Prevotella sp. Lineage (GTDB taxonomy): Bacteria > Bacteroidota > Bacteroidia > Bacteroidales > Bacteroidaceae > Prevotella. The sequence goes on from CABSIA010000089.1 coordinate 240, forward strand.
TCTTGATGTCGCTGCCACGTTCATCGAGAATATTCTGAACGGCTTTAACGTCGGCGGCATTTCTGACAAAAGAGTGTGCTATGAAATCAATGTCCTCATCAATGGCGAGATTGATATTCTGTCTGTCTTTCTCTGTAACAGCCGGGAGGTCTATATGCACTCCTGGCACATTAACACTTTTGCGGGCACCCAAAACACCGTCGTTCATAACTTCAGCGATGAGCATTGGCCCTGTATTCTCTACAATTTTCATACAGATAGCCCCATCATCGAAAAGTAGATTGTCCCCTACTGAGACATCGCTTGTTATATCTGCATACGACACGTTGATGATGTCGTGTGTGGTGTCCATACCAGGTCGTCCGAAAATTTTCACAACATCGCCTGTTTTATATTGAATAGGCTCTTCCACATTTGTGGTTCTAATTTCCGGTCCTTTCGTGTCAATAAGAATACCGATGTGTGGCGATACGGCTCTGGTGTTTCTTACAATTTGCCTTATGCCATCGGGTGTGGCGTGGGCTGTGTTCATCCTGACAACGTTCATACCAGAGAAAAAGAGCTGTTTCAGGAAATCGACATCACATCTTCTGTCGCTGATAGAACATACAATCTTCGTTTGTTTCATATACCTATTTTTTCAGTCTAATACTTGTTTCAAATGCAAAGTTAGCGCAAAAAAATGAGAAATGGCATAAAAACCACAAAAATATACTGCCAGTGCCGTTATATATCGTGTTTTTTTTGTAACTTTGCAGCTCAAATAAAATCAGGTAATAGGATAAAGGCTGGCAAATTCCCCAGCCGGTAAATAAAGAAACTATGGGCTTTTGGATGTTACGGTTGTAAATTGTATATGCCTTCAGTCCACAAAATTCATTTTTAGGTTAACATGCGACAATTAAAAATTCAGAAGAGCATCACGAACCGCTCGAGCGAGGCTCTTGACAAGTATTTGGTGGAAATAGGCCGAGTGCCTATGATTTCTGTTGATGAGGAAATAGAACTGGCCCAAGCCATCAGACGTGGCGGACGTGAGGGAGAGCGCGCCAAAGACAAACTCGTAAAAGCCAATCTGCGCTTCGTGGTTTCTGTGGCCAAACAGTATCAGCATCAGGGGCTGTCGCTTACAGACCTCATCGACGAGGGAAACATAGGACTTGTAAAGGCTGCCGAGAAATTTGATGAGACACGTGGTTTCAAATTCATCTCTTATGCTGTGTGGTGGATACGCCAGAGCATACTGCAGGCCATAGCCGAGCAGAGCCGTATTGTAAGACTTCCGTTGAACCAGGTTGGCGCTTTGAGCAAGATAAACAGCGAGATATCAAAATTTGAGCAGGAATTTCAGCGTAGGCCTTCGGTTACGGAGTTGTCACAGATAACCAAGATTGAGGAGACTAAACTCGACCAGACAATAAAGGCAGACAACCATCACATGAGTATTGACGCACCGTTTGCCGATGGCGAGGACAACAGCATGGCCGACGTTTTGGCTTCGGGCGAGGACTGCCGGACAGACAGACATGTAGACTTTGAGTCTATGTCGCTTGAGCTTGACAATGTGCTCCGCAGCGTTCTGAAAGACCGTGAGATAACCATTGTCAGAGAGTGCTTCGGCATAGGATGCCATGAGAAAGGGCTTGAGGAGATTGGCGACCAGCTCGGCCTGACACGTGAGCGTGTGCGCCAGATTAGGGAGAAGAGCATCGTCAAGTTGCGCGAGAGCGGATATTCCAAAATCCTAATGAAATACCTTGGATAATTAACATTATAAAAATATGGATTGGCTTATTAATCTTTTCACATCAACCGATTCGGTAGCGCACATCGCCCTACTCTATTCAATCGTGATTGCCGTCGGCGTATTGCTGGGCAAAATCAAGATTGGAGGTATCTCGCTTGGTGTAACGTTCGTGCTTTTTGCAGGTATCGTTGCCGGACATCTGGGTCTTACAGGTCCAACAAATATCCTTACATTCGTACAGGATTTCGGACTTATTCTCTTCGTTTTCTGTATCGGTCTGCAGGTTGGTCCTGGCTTCTTCGAAAGTTTCAAGAAAGGTGGCGTAACCCTTAACCTGCTCAGCACGGCAATGATTTTACTCAACATAGGAGTGATGTTTGCCTGCTATTTTATTTTCTTCGACACTTCAGATGTTAAAAACCTCCCTATGATGGTAGGTACACTTTACGGTGCCGTTACCAATACCCCAGGTCTTGGTGCAGCAAACGAGGCTCTCGCCTCAGTGTTTGCCAGTGGCGATGTTCCGCAGATTGCATCCGGCTATGCCTGCGCCTACCCTCTCGGTGTGCTTGGTATCATCGGCGCTACAATTGCCGTAAGGTACATTTGCAGTGTCAACCTTGATGATGAGGAAAAACAACTTGAAGACGCTGAGGCTGAGAATCCGCACGCAAAACCACATCAGATGCACCTGCAGGTTACAAACACATATATTGCCGGCCGCACACTCCGTGAGATTTCTGGCTTCCTGAACCGTGACATTGTCTGCACCCGTCTGTTCCATGACGGTCAGGTTCATACCCCTATGCGTGATACAATCCTCAACCTCAACGACGAGGTGCTCATTGTTTGCGCAGAGGCCGATGCCGAGGCAATCCAAGCTTTTATTGGTCCGAAACTTGAGAGCGAATGGACCATTGAGGACGAGAAGAAACCTATGGTTAGCCGCAGAATAATCGTTACTAACCCTGCCATCAACGGAAAGACTCTTGGCAAGATGCATTTCTCAAGTGTGTATGGTGTAAATGTGACCCGTATCACGCGTCAGGGAATGGATCTCTTCGCCAGCCGCGACCACCACTTCCACTATGGTGACAAGATTATGGTTGTCGGGCCAGAGGACAACGTAAACCGTGTTGCCGACCTTATGGGTAACTCTGTGAAGCGTCTTGATGCGCCAAACATCGCTACCATATTCATCGGAATTCTTGTTGGTATACTTTTCGGAAGCATTCCTGTAGCCATTCCTGGTATTCCTGTACCTCTGAAGCTCGGTATCGCCGGTGGTCCGCTGATTATAGCTATTCTTGTCGGACGTTTTGGCTATCGTATGAAGCTTGTCACCTATACCACAACATCTGCCAATATGATGCTTCGTGAGATTGGTCTCGTTTTGTTCCTCGCAAGCGTGGGTATCAAGGCAGGCGCCAACTTCTGGGAAACAGTTGTTCAGGGCGACGGTCTGAAATATGTCTACACAGGTTTCTTGATAACCATCATCCCAATCCTTATCATCGGAACCATTGCCCGGTTGAAGTTCAAGTTCAACTACTTCACCATCATGGGTATGCTTGCAGGCACATGCACCGACCCACCCGCTTTGGCATACGCCAACTCGATGTGCTCCAAAGAGGCTCCTGCTGTGGGTTACTCTACAGTTTACCCTCTCAGCATGTTCCTCCGAATTTTTACGGCACAGATAATAGTATTGTTCTGCTGCGGAGCCTAACGCCACAAAATATTGGCACAAGCGACTGTTAATTAATAGAAAAGGCACATTCACATTTTCAACATATTTAATGTGAATGTGCCTTTTCGTTGAAGAAATCAACTATTATGAACCATAATTAAATTATCATGAACAAACTACTAACATCAATCGTATTACTAAGCATCGGCACCATAACCTTTGCACAGTCAGAGCCTTACAAAAATCCAGAACTCTCTGCACACGATAGAGCTGTTGACCTATGCTCACGTCTGACACTTGAAGAAAAAACATTACTTATGATGGATGTCTCACCTGCCATAGAGCGTCTTGGTATTTCTGAATTTCATTGGTGGAATGAGGCTTTGCATGGTGTAGGACGCAATGGCTGTGCCACAGTGTTCCCCGCTACAATAGGAATGGCGGCATCATTTGACAGTAATCTTCTTTATGATATTTTCACAGCGGTAAGCGATGAGGCGCGTGCAAAGAACACTTTAGCACGACAATCAAAAAAAATCAAACGATATCAGGGTTTGTCATTCTGGACTCCCAATATCAATATTTTCAGAGACCCACGATGGGGACGAGGCCAGGAGACATACGGTGAGGACCCATATCTGACATCAAAGATGGGACTTGCCGTAGTAAAAGGGCTACAAGGTCCGGAAAATAGCAAATACAGAAAACTGTTAGCATGCGCAAAACACTTTGCCGTACACAGCGGTCCTGAGAGCAGCCGTCACTCTTTCAACATACAGAGCCTGCCAGAGCGTGATTTATGGGAGACTTATCTTCCTGCTTTCAAATCACTTGTACAAGAAGGGCATGTGGCAGAGGTAATGTGTGCTTACCAGAGTATAGACAACGAGCCATGCTGCGGCAACAACCGTTACCTTCAGCAGATATTGCGCAACGAATGGGGCTATAAAAACATTGTAGTCTCAGACTGCGGTGCGATTAGTGACTTTTGGAAACAAGGCTGTCATGAGTTTGTCAATACCGGTCACGAGGCTGCAGGTATAGCAGTACGGCGAGGCACAGATCTTGAATGCGGTAGTGTTTACAAAGCCCTGAGGCTGTAGCTAAAGGAGAGGTGACAATGGCAGAGATAGACTCCAGCTTGGTAAGGCTGTTGAAAGCAAGGTTTGAACTTGGTGATTTCGACCCGGATGCAGATAACCAATGGACCAAGATACCAATGTCGGTGGTGGCATCAAAAAAGCATAAAAAACTTGCCCGTCAGATGGCGCAAGAGTCTATTGTTTTATTGCATAACCGCAACAAAGCACTGCCTTTGTCAAAAGATGCCACAGACATTGTTGTTATGGGGCCAAACGCCAACGACTCTGTAATGCAGTGGGGCAATTATAACGGTTTTCCGACAAAAACATACACTATACTTGAAGGTATAAGGGAGAAAGTTGGAAACGTGAGGTACATAAAAGGATGTAACTACACGAAACGTGAATTTGACGAAACAAAAGATTCTGAGGGAAATGTAATAAATAAGCACGAGCTGACAGACAAAAAAATTCTCGAACAGACAGGCAACGTCTCCACTGTGATATTCGTAGGTGGAATATCTCCTTCGCTTGAGGGAGAGGAGATGCATGTGAACGAGCCAGGCTTCGAAGGCGGTGACAGAACAAGTATAGAGTTGCCGGACGCACAGCGTAAGATTATAGAACTGCTTCACAATGCCGGCAAGAAAGTTATATTCGTGAACTGCTCTGGTTCCGCAGTGGCATTGGTTCCTGAAACTTATAATGCTGACGCCATACTTCAGGCTTGGTATCCTGGTGAAGAAGGCGGCAGGGCTGTAGCAGATGTTGTCTTTGGCGACTACAACCCGAGTGGCAAGTTGCCTGTTACATTCTACAGAAGTGATGATGACCTGCCTGATTTCGACAACTATGAGATGAAGAACCGCACATACCGTTACTTCAAAGGCAAACCACTGTTCGACTTCGGATATGGCATGAGCTACACAACTTTCAAGATTAAGTCTCAGAAAACTAAAAACAACAAGATACGCGTGAATATCAAAAACACTGGAAATATGAAAGGAGCTGAGACTGTGCAGTTGTATATTAAGCGTGAAAATGATATATTCGGACCTAATAAAACACTCAGAGGATTCCAACGGGTAACTCTCAGCCCTGGAGAAAGCAAGGTTTTAGAGTTTGACTGCATGAGCAAAGAAGTTCTTGAATGTTGGGACGAGTCAACAAACACCATGCGTGTCGTGCCAGGTACATATAAAATAATGGTTGGAACAAGTAGCCGCGACATTGATTTAAAGAATTACAAAATAAATATTCAATAAAGAAACTCCGAATAATTATTCTTTACATTTTTACGATATTCTTCCGTATGTGTTGCCAGAGTCATTGGTATCCGTAAAAAAACGCATGCGGCTGCGTTGGCGATAAGATTATTAATCTTACGGTCAACAGATTATTAATCTTATTGCCTTAAGATTAATAATCTTATTCAGAATGCATAAATAAGCGTTTGGCAACGCAGAGGGAAGCATGAGCGCATTCATAAGGACGCGTTTAGAAAATTGCTTACAATGCAGTTGTCTCGAATACTGTATGTCTGAAAAAATAATCCCTCCTAATGTCACGTTTTTCTTTCTTAATGTAAAACATGACAAAGACCGAAGATTTTAACCGCAGGATGGCTCCTTTAAGAGACGAGCTCAAGGACATTGCCTCCAGAATGACAAGGAATGACGACCGTGCCGAGGATGTGGTGCAGGAAGTTATGATAAAGTTGTGGAGCATGCGAGCGTCGTTAGGAGAGCAAGACAACGTAAAAGCGTTGGCGACAGCCATAATGCGCAATAAACTCAACGACCTTTGGAGACATGACAAACTCGAACAAGGCAAAATTGCGACAGCCGGGCCTATTGCCGACGAAAGAAACAAGACGGAGCTGAGAGACGAGGTAAACCTGGTAAAAATAATAGTCGCACATCTGCCGTCGCTGCAGCAACAAATTTTCCGGATGAGGGAGATAGAAGGCTATACAACCGACGAGATTTGCCAGATAACAGGATGCAATGCTGAAAGCCTACGGCAGAACCTGTCAAGAGCCAGACGCAAAATAAGGGAAGACTATATAAAGTTGACCACAGAAAGAATTAAACACAAAGAACAATAACAGAGGAGGAACAATATGGACAAAGAAAAGATAAACATGCTGATAGAGAAATATCTCGACGGTACAACCTCTGAGATAGAAGAGCAGATATTGGCAGACTATTTCTGCAAGGCCGACGGCGATATGCCTGATGACTGGAAAACATACAGGGCATTGTTCACTTACATAAATGCCGAGAAAGATACGTGAGGTTGTGGACAACGGACACATAACGAGCGGCTACTACATGATGCCGTCTGTGGCCAAAGGCATAAACCGCTACATTCTTTTCAGCAAGATAAATGAGAAACAAGGTGCCGTGATTTATATCGAAGGGGCGTTGGACCCCAACGACATCATGAGACTTTGCTATTCCAAGAGGTAAAAACAAATAAAAAAAACAGAATATTATGAAGAAAACCATCATCGCAATGGCTATGATTCCATTTATGACACAAGCCCAGGAGCCAACAAACACTGTCAACGTACAAGACATGGCGTCAAATGACACATCATTCATAGTCAACAACAAGAAAATTGTAGTTAGCAAGAAGTCGGGCGAGACCAAAATAAGTGTATATTCGCAAAATGGCAAGGAACTTAACCGCACCTACGAGACAGGCTATACCGACGGCCAGGAGGTAGAACGTGTCTATGTGACATCGCCTTTCATTCCAAATTTCGTGCGTGACAAAGGTAGCAGGTCGTATAAAAACCACTTACCCACATTTTATTATGGGCTCAATATGCTTCCCGCAAACTTTATGGGAACAAGTAACAACCCTATGCACTCCCGTGATTCAAAATCGTGGGAATGGGGATTTACAGCTGCTGTGGGATATTTCTTCATATCTAAGGATTTTACTATAAATGCAGCTCTACAATGGGGACAAGTACACCACCACTTCCAAGATAACTATGTGTTATCAACAAGCAATGGACAGACCGGCATGAGACAAGTAGAGGGTGAGCCGCTCAAGAAAAGCTATATCAGTTACAACGTCACCAAAATACCTGTCGTGTTGGAATGGGCAAAGAAAATGAGAGGCAACGAGTTGTTCTGTGGTTTCGGACCGTCAATAGAAGTAAGGTATGGTGAGCATTCCCGCTATTTCATAGGTAAAAAGAAATATACCGAGACAGATGTGATAAATATAAATCCCATCGGCGTAAATCTTGAGGCTTACGTAGGGTATGGCGCATTGATGATATATTGCCATGCCGCACTCACACCATTATTGAAGACAGACAAAGCTCCAAAAGGATTTCCATTCTCCATCGGATTGGGATTAGCAATTTAAATTATGGGTGTCCGGTAAATATTGCAGCAAGGCAGGCTGAAAGTCTGCTAGTCCATCAGCCCAGGGCAGAGCGAAGCGACACCCTGGGTATAGTGACACATACAATGAATGCGCCCTGAAAGGGCATAGGCGTAAAACAATATGGGGTAATTATTTGATTATCAACGACTATGCCCTTACAGGGCGCATCACTCACGCATGAATTATAAACCCAGGGTGTCGCTTCGCTCTGCCCTGGGCTAATCGTCTTTTGGGCTTTCAGCCCGCGTTGATTGCATAATTTGTTTGAACATGCAAAAAAAACAAGCCCTGTATGTAAAATAATACTCAAAAGGATAATTTTCAACGAATTATGAGAAAACAATAAATTTTATCGGACATCAATAAATTTAAATAGAGAAGAAAGCAGATTTTTCGCACACGTTTTGTGTATGGCAGCATGGCACCAAAATAATATAGCGGCTGCAGGCGGACACACTATTCTCACGCAGAGGCTATATTGCCGACAGCGTTTACCAATATTGCCATTTAAAAAGCTAATATGGTTCATTAGAAAAAATACACGGAATTGTCCACCCCCAAAAAAAGGCAAAGTATGTAAACATAAAAGTCGGTTTATGTCCACATACTTTGCCTCTTATTTTGATATACTCAAAAATCACATTGCCGACAGTGTCAGCTTGCCGTCAAAACCGACGGAGACACTGATTTCGTACGACACATTGCTCTCGCCCGTTCCAAACACGGCTATGTAGTGAATACCCTGCTCGTCCACCTTATTATATATAAGGTCGCTCAAAATGGCCTGGTCGAGAAACTGCTTCGGCACATAGTCTGCAAATTGCTGCTTTATGATATTTCCCGAATACAGCTTTGCCGCCCCCTTGAAAACGCTGAGGTGTACGATGTTGTCGTAATAAATATTATCCACCGCCACACCTTCGTCGTTGTAAGTGGACTTTACAACCTTGTATGTAGTAGGGTTTATCTGCACGTAGCAGTGGTACCGGTCGGAGCCTCTCGTCACCACCGTATCACGCTTTATAAGCTGGTTTTGGTTCAGCGGTCTCACTTTTTTGCCCTCAAACAGATAAGCGTCGTTAGGGTCTTCGCTCTTCACGAGTTTCACCTGTTCGCCGTTTTGGTTTGCAAACACAAACACGTGCCCTGTATGCTTTACGATTGGGTATTTGGCGTTGCTGCCGCCATGCAGCACAAACGTGTCTGCCACAACCTGAAAGTAAACTGGCACACTCGTCGTGTCCGGATAAAAAATGGTGTCGCCCTTAATCTTGAAGACCACGTCGCCGGCATCATCATTTACCCATATTCCCTGCAGCATTTGCTTAGCCTTAGTGTTCTCTTCGTTTTTTTGCGGTTTCCCCGTGTTGTTGCCGTCTCCGCATGAAAAGAGCATCAAAGATAATGTCAATACCGATATAAATGTATTTTTCAAAATAGTATCAATTCAAGAAAAAATATTTTCGCCTCTTCTGCTTATTCAAAAAGGTCTGCCTCGTGGAGGGTCTTTCCTTTAAGGTCCTTCTCACTTGTTACCACATCGCCCTTTTCTATAGGCCACTCTATGCCGAGTGTCTCGTCGTTCCATCTGATGCTCGCCTCGTGAGCGGGAGCATATATGTTGTCGACTTTGTATGTGAAAATAGCCTCGTCGCTGAGCACAAGGAAACCATGTGCAAAGCCGCGCGGAATGAAAAGCTGGCGCTTATTGTCCTCGCTCAGCTCAACCATCACATGCTTGCCGAATGTCGGCGATGACTTTCTGATATCTACTGCCACGTCGAGCACACGGCCTTTGATGACTCTGACCAGTTTTGCCTGCGAGAACTCTCCTTTCTGATAATGCAGTCCGCGCAACACGCCATACGATGATTTAGACTCGTTGTCTTGCACGAAATCCACTTTTCCCACATGCGACTCAAACTCCTCACGTTTCCAAGCTTCCATGAAGTAGCCACGGGAGTCTTTGAACACTTTAGGCTCAATAACCCAAACTCCCTTTATTTCTGTTTCTATGTATTCCATAACATTTGCAAAGTTAGGGATTATTATTGAAAAAACGCACCACAAGAATATTAAAAATAGCTAAAGTTTCAAACTATCTGGTGCCAAGCGCCAAGTTAGCGTAAAAAACATATATGTAATTTTGGTATATAAAAAATATTTAGTATCTTTGCACCCAATTTGTGGGCTTATACCCACTCAATTAACATAAAGTCTAACTTTATTAATTAAATCATTTTATTATTAACATGTCTAATTTAAAGAACGTCGAGCCATTACAGGATTTCAACTGGGACGAATTTGAAAATGGCACAAGCGCAGGCGCAAGCAAGGAAACTCTTGAAAAAGCCTACGATGAGACTCTTAACAAGGTCTCTGAGCATCAGGTAACAGAAGGTACTGTTATCTTTGTTGACAAGAAAGAAGTTATCGTCAATATCGGTTACAAGAGCGACGGTATCATTCCTGCATCCGAATTCCGCTACAATCCAGACCTCAAGGTTGGCGACAAGGTTGAGGTTTATGTAGAGAACCAGGAGGACAAAAAAGGACAGCTCGTTCTCTCTCACAAGAAGGCCCGTCTGAGCAAGAGCTGGGAGCGTATCAATGCTGCCCTCGACAACGAGGAGGTTATCCAGGGCTACATCAAGTGCCGCACAAAGGGTGGTATGATTGTAGATGTATTCGGCATCGAGGCATTCTTGCCAGGTAGCCAGATTGACGTTCATCCAATACGCGACTACGACGTATTCGTAGGCAAGACAATGGAGTTCAAGGTTGTCAAGATCAATCAGGAGTTCCGCAATGTTGTCGTTTCTCACAAGGCTCTTATCGAGGCTGAGCTTGAGGCACAGAAGAAGGAGATTATCTCTAAGCTCGAGAAAGGCCAGATTCTTGAGGGTACTGTCAAGAACATCACTTCTTACGGTGTATTCGTTGACCTCGGCGGTGTTGACGGACTCATCCACATCACAGACCTCTCTTGGGGCCGCGTAAGCGATCCGCACGAGGTCGTAGAGCTTGACCAGAAGATTAACGTGGTAATTCTCGACTTCGATGACGAGAAGAAGCGTATCGCTCTCGGTTTGAAGCAGCTCACTCCACATCCATGGGATGCTCTCGACGCAGACCTTAAGGTTGGTGACCACGTAAATGGTAAGGTTGTTGTCATCGCCGACTACGGCGCATTCGTTGAGATTGCCCCAGGCGTTGAGGGTCTTATCCACGTTTCTGAGATGTCATGGAGCCAGCACCTCCGCTCAGCACAGGAGTTCATGCACGTTGGCGACGAGGTAGAGGCCGTAATCCTCACTCTCGACCGCGAGGAGCGCAAGATGAGCCTTGGTATCAAGCAGCTCAAGGCTGACCCATGGGAGGCTATAGAGAACAAGTATCCTGTTGGCAGCAAGCACACCGCAAAGGTTCGCAACTTCACAAACTTCGGTATCTTCGTTGAGCTTGAGGAAGGCGTTGACGGACTTATCCATATCTCAGACCTCTCTTGGACAAAGAAGGTTAAGCACCCGTCTGAGTTCACACAGCAGGGCGCAGAGATTGATGTCGTAGTTCTCGAGATAGACAAGGAGAACCGCCGTCTGAGCCTTGGCCACAAGCAGCTCGACGAAAATCCTTGGGACACTTACGAGACTCTCTACACTCCAGGTTCTGTACACACAGGTAAGATTACCGAGCTTATGGACAAGGGCGCAGTCATCACTCTCAACGAGGGTGGCGAGGGCTTCGCTACTCCAAAGCACCTTGTTAAGGAAGACGGCACACAGGCTCAGCTTGGTGAAGAGCTCGAATTCAAGGTAATAGAGTTTGTTAAAGACACAAAGCGTATCATCCTTTCTCACTCCCGCACATTCGAGGAGGCTAAGGAAGAGGCTAAGCCAGCAAAGAAGCACGCTGCAAAGAAGAACGACGCTCCAGTAATCAACAATGTTGCAGCTGGTACATCGCTTGGTGATCTCGATGTGCTCGCAGACCTCAAGGCTAAGATGGAAAAAGGTGAATAATAACCATTAACCACCATAATCTCAAATGGGCCGGCTCCTATGAA
>CABSIA010000090.1 GCA_902477645.1 uncultured Prevotella sp.
AGGCAGCAGACGGCACGGAGTTCGCATTTTCCGCAGACGGGAGCCGGCTTGACGCGCACATTCTCAGGGAAAACGGGACGGAGATTGTTGTGCCATACCAGGCTTCGGTTATAGACAGCATCAGCTTTGCCAACGCTCTCGCCGACAACGAGAAGGGGCACAACAAATACCGTATGTTCACTCTTGCCATTCATACCGAGAACGGGGCGGACATAACCGATAAGGAAATGTGGATTAATTGTCATTTCTCGCTCGACGGCAAAGGCGAATACTCCAACTACGCCGGCACAGGCCGCATACGCGGCAGAGGCAACTCCAGCTGGCTGCATTACGACAAAAAACCATACAAATTTAAACTTGACTCGAAAAGCAAATTGCTCGGACTTGACAAAGCCAAAAACTGGAATTTGCTCTCAAACTACCGTGACGTTACGGACATGATGAACGTCTTCGCATTCGAGACCGCCGGATGGATGGGCATGCCATACACAAACCACAACCGCTTCGTGGAGGTTTTTCTGAATGGCGACTACGTAGGCGTTTACCAGCTGACAGAGAAAATTGAGATTGGCAAAGGCAGAGTAGACATAGACCCGGTGGGCGGAGTGCTGATGTCGTTCGACCTTGACGACGGGCCGTCGCTAAGCCCCGATGCGACAGACAATTTCTGGAGCGAGATCTATTCGCTGCCGATGTGCGTAAAAGAGCCCGAAAACCTCAGCCCTGAGCAATTGGATTCTATAAAAACTGATTTTGCCCAGTTGGAAAAAGCAGTGCAGGAGCACGACTACAAATTGGTTGACAGTCTGATGGACATCAAGTCGCTCATCTCGATTTTGCAGTTGCACGAATATCTATACAACGTGGAGATTGACGCGCCGCGAAGCCTGTATATGTTCAAGGACAAGGACGGAAAATACACATTTGGCCCAGTGTGGGACTGGGATGCCGCTTATTGTTTTGACTGGGGGAACTGGACCGTCAACCACAGCTATTTCGGCTCGTATAAAAACCTTATCTACGGCACAGACCCAGTGCGGGGCACAGGGGCGTCGTATGGCATAAACTGCTTTTTCTTAGACATGTTCGGGTCTAAAGATTTTGTCGGAGAATACAAGCAGACTTGGCAGCGGGTCAGCGACTCAATTTATGTCCGCAACTGGGAAGAGACCGAGAAATATGTCAACGAGATGCGCAAAGGGGCGTACAAGCGTGATACGGGGCGCTGGCCACTCGTCAACCCCAACAGCTGGAACCAACAATACGATGTTGAGGAAGAATTGGATAAAATGTCAGAATGGCTAAAAAACCGCAAAGACTATCTCGACAAGGTTATAGCTGCTTATCCGACTGACGGCGGGCCTGTTGCAGGCTCTCCTACGGTTGAGTATGGAGAAAATACAGTGAAAGTGAAAGTAAAAGCAGATTATGCCGCAGGCTACGGACAATCATACCGCATAGCTCTCGATGCCTCTAAAATAGAGACCATGCTCGGCGGAACGCCAACATCGCTTCTGCCTCTCAACGCCGACGGCACAGTTGGCACAAACACGGCGGCAGGACTGTATGGCGCATGGTTCGACGACCAGGGCAACACCAACTCCTGGGGCTTTGGGCATGTATATATTGAGAGCAACACACTCTATTCGTGGGCCTACGGCTGCCATCCCGACAACTGCTCGGCCGGCGACACACACACTGTAAAAATGCAGTATCAGAACGGCCGGCGAAACGTGACCGTAGAGGTGGTGTTTGACATCTTGTAGGAGCCGACATCAAGTTTTTTCATGCGACAGGCTGATAATTCGGATTTTTTTCTTTATCTTTGCAGTTCAAATATGACAAAAAACAATGAGCGTAAAGAAACTTATAAAAGAGGGTAACAGCAACAGCAAGAGATTCTCGTTTGAAGTACTGCCGCCGCTGAAAGGCAACGGTACGGCAAACCTCTTCGCAACCATCGACAAACTGAAAGACTACGACCCGTTGTTTATAAACATAACCACCCACCACAGCGAATACGTATATACCGAGCTTGAAAACGGACAATTTGAGCGCAAACGCGTCAGAAGGCGTCCGGGAACCGTGGCAATAGCCGCCGCCATACAGCAGAAATACGACATACCGGTAATTCCTCATGTAATCTGCAGTGGTGCCACCGTCGAGGATATCGAGTACGAGCTGATAGACTTGCAATTTCTCGGCATCAGCAATCTGCTGCTGCTAAGAGGCGACAAGGCCAAAGACGACAGGATGTTCACACCGACAAAGGGCGGACTGTCGCACACAACGGAGCTTATAGAGCAGGTCAACAAGTTCAACAGCGGACTGTTTGCCGACGGCACGCCGATAAAACATCCCGGTACAAAATTTCACTACGGCGTAGCTGCCTATCCCGAGAAACACGAGGAGGCGCCAAACCTCGAAATGGATATGAAATATCTGAAAATGAAGCAGGATTTGGGAGCCGAATATGCAGTGACGCAATTGTTCTTCGACAACAGGAAATATTTCAGCTTCGTAGAGAAAGCCCGTCAGACGGGCATAACAATTCCCATCATACCCGGCATAAAACCGTTTGCAAAACTGTCGCAGATAACAATGGTGCCCAAAACTTTCCATTGCGACATGCCACAGGAGCTGGCTCAGGAAGCCGTGAAATGCAAAACCGACGAGGAGGCAATGGCGCTGGGCATAGAATGGACAACAAACCAATGCCGTGAGCTATACGAGGCCGGCGTAGACGACATACACTTCTATACCGTATCGGCAGCCAATTCGGTGGCAGAGGTGGTAAAAAGACTTAAATAACACAAACAAAGCATGGACTTCAACGACGTAATAGGACAACAAGACGCCAAAAACAGACTGATGCAGATGGCCAGGGAAAACAGAATTCCACATGCCATAATGCTCTGCGGTCCTACGGGCTGCGGGAAAATGGCTGTGGCAATGGCTCTTGCCGCCACCCTGCTCAGGAAAGGAAAGGAAAACAACGCCAACACCGAAGCCATGCTGAGAAACTGGGGACACCCGGACCTGCACTTCACATACCCCGTCATAAAGCCAACCGGCACATCAAGCGACCATAAGATGGTCAGCGACGACTTTGCCGGCGAATGGCACAGCATGATAGCCCGAGGACCATATTTCTCCATTGAGCAATGGCTTGAGAATATGGGAGCACAAAACCAGCAGGCGATAATTTTCGAGGCTGAGAGCGACGCCATAACACACAACCTGAGCCTGAAGTCGAGTCAGGGCGGATGGAAAATCTGTCTCATCTGGCTGCCTGAGAGAATGAACACAACCTGCGCGAACAAAATTCTGAAAATTCTCGAAGAGCCGCCTCAGATGACGCTTTTCATCATGGTCTGCGAGGAGCCGGAGAAACTTCTCGACACCATAAGAAGCCGAGTGCAGAGAATAGACCTTAAACGAATTGCCGATGCTGACATTGAAAACGCTCTCATAACGCAAAGGGGAATAGACAGCGATACGGCTCACCGCATTGCGAGAATAGCCAACGGAAGCTGGCTTAAAGCCCTGGAGCAACTGGATGCCGACAACGAGAACGGCGCAATGCTCGAAATGTTCAAAAACCTGATGCGCACCGCCTATATGCGAAACGTGAAAGGCATGAAGGCATGGTCGGAAAACATTGCAGCCACAGGCAGGGAGCGGCAGCTGAGAACACTCACGTATTTCATGAAGATGATACGCGAGAATTTTGTCTACAACTTCCAGCTGCCACAGCTCAACTACATGTCGAGAGACGAAGAGGATTTTGCACGCAACTTCGCACGTTTCATCAACGAGGCAAACGTTGTGGAGATTACGGAACTTTTCCAACAGGCAAGGCGTGAGATTGCTCAAAATGCCAACGCAAAAATCGTATTCTTCGACATAGCGTTGAAAATGACGGTGTTGCTTATGAGAAAATGAGCTGCCCCTCTTCAATAGGATGGTGAGAAATTACTCTGAGGGGTAAGAAAACATAAAACAAAATAAATAATTAATAATTAACAACTAACAAATGCCACAACCACCAAATCATACGACTTTCCTCCCTCTTGGGTAGGGGTTGGGGGTGAGGCTGACAACAAATTATGGATACAAACAACGAGAACAAAAATATGAGAATATGCTGCGGCGCCGACCGCGGACTGTGCCGTCGTGCCATTGGCAGACAGGACAAGCAGCTCAACACCTACGACTGGCTTGCCGATGTGCCGGGAAACACAGAGTCGACAGACCTTGTGGAAGTACAGTTCAAGAACACCCGAAAAGGATATTACCACAACGTAAACGGACTGGATTTGAAGAAAGGCGACATTGTCGCTGTTGAGGCAAACCCTGGGCACGACATCGGAGTTGTGACTCTGACGGGAAGACTCGTGAAACTACAACTAAAGAAGGTAAATCTGAAATCGGCTGACGACATAAAGCGTGTTTACCGACTGGCAAAACAGGTGGACATGGATAAATATGCCGAGGCTAAAAGCCGTGAGCACGGAACCATGATACAGAGCCGGCAGATAGCAAAAGACCTCGGACTGCAGATGAAAATCGGCGACGTGGAATATCAGGGCGACGGAAACAAAGCCATATTCTACTACATTGCCGACGAGCGGGTAGACTTCCGTCAGCTTATAAAAGTGCTTGCCGACACATTCCACGTAAGGATTGAGATGAAACAAATCGGCGCACGCCAGGAAGCCGGTCGGATAGGCGGCACCGGACCTTGCGGACGGGAGCTGTGCTGTGCGACATGGATGAAAAATTTCGTCAGTGTAGGAACAAACGCGGCAAGATTTCAGGATATGTCACTAAACCCACAAAAGCTCGCCGGCATGTGCGCCAAGCTGAAATGCTGTCTCAACTATGAGGTCGACAATTATGTGGAGGCAGGCAGAAAAATGCCAAGCAGGGAAGTTATCCTGCAAACTCTCGACAGCGACTACTATCTTTTCAAAACTGACATTTTAGCAGGTTTGTGTACATATTCTACCGACAAGAACATTGCCGCAAATCTTGAGACTATAACCGCAGAGAGAGCCAGACAGATTATAGAAATGAACAAACGTGGCGAAAAGCCCGAAAATCTCGACGAGGACGGAAAGACTGAAACAGAAAAGCCTATCGACCTGCTGGCAGACACCGATGTGAGCAGATTTGACAAAGCCAGGAAGAAAAAGAAGAAAAACAACCAGCAGAACCGCCAGAAACCATCGGGAGACAGACCGCAGAACGATGCTCCGCAGCAGCGCGGACAGAATAACCAGAGAGAGCCGCAACAGAACAACGGCGCTCAGCAAAGGCCACAACGAAAAGGACGCGGAAAATATAACGGCCCGAGAAACCACAGGCCTCAGGAACAGCAGCAACCAACACAGGAAAACAAAAAACAACCAGAATAAACCGTTATGAAGGGGAGAATAGCAGCATTTTTCCTTACACTGTTATCTTTAACCGCAGCCTGCAATGGCGACAAGGCATTCTGCAAATATGCCGACACCGCCATTGAGGGCTGGGAAAAGAATGACACTCTGACATTTGATGTAAGACCCTTAGCCGCTGCCGGAAACTATCAGCTAATATTGGGGCTAAGAACCGGCAACTCATACCCTTTCAAAAGCGTGACCATGATAGCGGAGCAAACAGTTTTCCCCTCTAAAAAATCTTTTGCCGACACCATAGAATGCAAACTTTACGATGACAACGGAAAAATGCTCGGAAACGGCATCAGCAGCCATCAGTATTTGTTCAATGTTGCGAACCGAAGGTATAACAAAGGCGACAGCATTCATATAGCCATACGCCACGACATGAAACGTGAGACTCTGACAGGTATTGGCAGCGTCGGGATAGAGCTAACCAGACAAAACTAACTTCTTACCAAATTACGGCTGGCATCAATTCGCAAGAATATGAACAGCAACAGAGTGAAGCCCCACAGCGAGCTGCCGCCATAGCTGAAGAATGGCAACGGGATGCCAATCACAGGGGTAAGCCCCAACACCATCCCCACATTTATGAACACATGGAACAGGAATATGCTGAGCACACAATACCCGTATATCCTGCCAAAGCCGAGAGGCTGACGCTCGGCAAGATGCACGAGCCGCAATATAAGTGCCAAAAACAAAAGCAGCACTCCCGCCGCACCGACAAAACCTTCCTCCTCGCCCACCGTGCAGAATATGAAGTCTGTATCCTGCTCCGGCACAAACTTCAGTTTCGTCTGTGTGCCATTGAGAAATCCCTTGCCCTGCAATCCTCCAGAGCCTATCGCAATCTCGCTCTGGTGGACATTATATCCTGCTCCAGCCAAATCGTCATCAAGTCCGAGCAACACATTAATACGTGTGCGCTGATGAGGCTCCATAACGTTGTTAAGAACGTAATCGGCTGAATAAAAGAAAGCTATTGAGCCGACAGCAAACAGCGTGATATAGAAATAGCTGCGCAATCGTGTGTACAGTCCGTTATAAACAAGCGCGCATATAACAACGGCCGATAGCGCAAGCTGTACCCAAACAATATCGAACGGAATAACGAATTTTGAGAACAACAGAAATATCACCGTTATCAACAACGGAAAAATCATCAGACGCATGGCCTTTGCCTTGTCATGGCAATACTCGAACACCATACCTGCCGAAAACAGCTGCACCATAAGCAACACGGCAAACTTTCCGACAGACGCGGGAGTGTCCCACAACATCACATCCTCATATTTTATGCCAATGACAAAATACAGAACCATGGCAACACCCGTAAAAAGTATGCTGCCGGGCATTCCCTCACGGTAAAACATAAGGAAAAATGACAGGTAGACAAGGGCAGAGCCTGTTTCTTTTTGCGCAACGATGAAAAGCATCGGCACTATGACGATGGCAAGAGCCGCGGCAAAATGGCGCCATTTATGAATATCGAAGCCGTAGGTGCTCATAAACTTTGCCACGGCAAGAGCTGTGGCAAACTTCGCAAACTCAGCAGGCTGCACGTGTATAGGCCCAAGTACAAGCCACGAGCGTGAGCCCTTTATCTCGTGGGGATTGAAAATTGTGGCAAACAGCAACAGCAACAGCAGTCCATAAATCACGTATGCAAACGTGTCGTAGAACCGGTCATCAAGCATCAGCAAAACGAAACCGAGAATAACCGACGTTCCCATCCACACTATCTGCATGCCAGAACGTGTGGAGAGACTGAAAATATCGGTATCGCCGTATGTATAGCTTGCACCGCACACACTTATCCATCCGAAAACGAGAAGCGATATGTAGATGGCGACAGTCCACCAGTCAAGGCTCGCCAACAAGCCAGTGTTTCTATGATCAGTTCCTTGCACCATATCCAATTCTTCTTTTCTGCAACTCCTCGGCACGCCTCAATTGCGGCTCCGAAAGTTTTCCGTGAATATACTGTTCTATCATAAGTCCGCCTATCGGCACGGCAAAGTCTGCGCCAAAACCGCCATTCTCAACATATACGGCAATGGCAATCTGCGGATTGTCCATTGGAGCAAATCCCATAAACACGGAATGGTCTTGCCCGCGGTTCTGAGCCGTACCCGTCTTACCGCAAATTGGAATATCGCTGTTTGCCAACGCCTTACACGTACCGCCGAGCACTGCGCCGCGCATTCCTTTCACTATATAATCGTATGCCCATTTACTTGCCTTTGTATAATGCCGGTTAGTATACAGTGTATCAGGCTGTTCGCCCTTAATGTCCTTCACAACATGAGGCACCACATAATATCCACGGTTGGCAATCGTTGCTCCAAGATTTGCGATCTGTAGCGGCGTAAGATTAACCTCGCCCTGCCCTATGGATATACTTATGATGGTGAGTCCGTTCCACGAGCCTTTATACGCCTTGTCGTAGAAATGCGAGTTTGGGATAAGCCCGCGTTTCTCTCCCGGCAAGTCAATGCCGAGCTTATATCCAAATCCCATACTGACCATATAGTCGCGCCATGTGTCCATAGCCTGCTGTACGGTAGCGTATTTTTTTCGGTTTCCCATCATGTAATACAGTCCCCAGCAGAAAAACCCGTTGCACGATGTCTGAACTGCCGGAACGAGATTTAGGGGTGAGGCGTGGCCATGGCAGCCTACATGCAATCCACGGTAGGAAAAGCCATGATGACACGGGAACGTTGTGCCCGGCGTTATGATACCTTCCGTGAGGAATGTCAGTCCCTGCGAGGTTTTGAAAGTTGAGCCAGGAGGATATTGGCCCATTATCGCACGGTTGAGCAAAGGTGTCCATTTGTCGCGCGCCAGCATCTGATGATTTTTTCCCCTCTTACGTCCAACCATTATCCTGGGGTCGTAAGTTGGAGCCGACACCATTGCAAGAACTTGTCCCGTTGACGGCTCGATGGCAACAATGGCACCTTTTTTGCCTTCAAGAAGCCGTTCGCCAAGAGCCTGCAGCCCGATGTCGATGCTCAGCGTAAGGTCTTTGCCAGGAACAGGTTTCCTGTCAAGAGCGCCGTTCTGATAGCTGCCCTGTATGCGTCCTCTGGCATCGCGCAGAAGTATCTGCATTCCTTTTTCGCCACGAAGCTGTTTCTCATAAGATTTCTCCACTCCCGATTTTCCGATATAGTCGCCCGCCTGATAGTAGTCGTCATCCTCGATATTTGCCTGCGACACCTCGGCAACATCGCCGAGAATATGGGCGGCGTATGGATATTCATATTGGCGGATGCTTCGTTTCTGCACTGAGAAACCAGGGAAACGGAACAGTTTTTCCTGAAACACACTGAACTCATGGTCGGAAAGCTGGCTCATGAAAAGCTGCCGGGTAAAGCGTGAGTAGCCCGGATTTTTGCCTCTGTCCTTTATGTCGTTCATTCTCTTTATGAAATATTCCCTGGTTATGCCTAAGGCTTCGCAAAACTCCAACGTGTCGAGTTTTCCTTTTGCCTCATTCGTCACAACCATAATATCGTATGAAGGCTGATTGTAGACCAGCAGTTTCCCATTGCGGTCTCTGATGACACCACGCGAGGGGAAGTCGACTTTCTTGAGAAAAGCGTTTGAGTCGGCATTCTTCTTGTAGTCGTCGCTCATCAGCTGCAATGTGAACAGACGTATAATGTAGACGACAACTATCGCTATCGCCACACCGCTGATTACATATCTTCGTTTTTCGAGATTATAGTTCTTCAATTGTAAAGGACGGTTTCAAAAAAATATCTCTTTTCCTATCTGCTTCTCATGTTATCAATGACAAGCACTACAAGCAAAGTCAAGACCGCACTGCCTCCAATACATTCGAGCCACAATATCCAGTTGAAAAAAGTGAACATCTCGAGAGTATAAAACACTATGCAGAACAGAACTGTAAGCATAGAGGCATAATATGCGTAGCGGGCTAAACCTAACGAATATACAGTAGGGGTAAAGTCGTCGGCACTGTCGTGAGACAAAAACAGCTTCAGAAACACAGGCTGTACAAATGCCAAGAGAGTGAGCGAGCAAACAGCTACGCCAGGTGTGTTTGAGAACACGTCGATGCCAAGACCGAGAAGAAACGCCATAATGAGCAATGCCCACCGTGGAAAATCACGGCGGACACCGATAATTGCATAAACATAAAGCAAAGGCGTGGCAAAGCCAAAAAGATGAATATTGTTGAGCACAAGTGCCTGCACCACCAACAACACAAGGCATACCACAATCTGAGATAAGAAATACATGTTCATGGCTGTATCATCTTTCTTCTTTGTTATTCTTTCACTTTCATGGAGTCTTTTGCAGCCCTAAGCACCTGCAGACGCTCCTCCAAAGGCTTATTGTCGATGACGCAAACATCGCGCACGTTGCCCAAATCGGCAGACAGCTCTACTTGTATACGATATGCCAAACCGTCAGAGGAATTATAGACGTGAAGCACTTTACCGACAATCATGCCCGGTGGAAAGACAGCAGAATATCCGTTGGTGACAACTTTGTCATAAAGCTTAAACGTGGCATGACGCGGCACATCATCGAGCCATGCCAGCCGGGGATTGCCACCAGTCCAATGAAGGAAACCGAAATATCCCCTACCCTGCAACGAGCAGCTGATGCTTGACTTTGAGCTCAATAGCGGTATCACCACAGAATAATGGTCGGAGACAAGATATACAATGCCTACGACACCTGTACCGGAGACGACACCCATACCGTCCCTGACACCATCAAGGCGTCCACGGTTTATGGTCATAAAGTTGTCTTTTTTGTCAACGGTATTGCTGACCACTTTGGCAGGAATTAGCCTGTAGCCGTCCAGCTGCGCCAGCATTGCACCTTTCAGCGGCAGGCTGTCCTTGCCGGCCTTGGCAAGCTTGCCTGCAAGTATTTCCACTTGTTGCTCAAGATACAGGTTCCGCTGTGTCAGTTCACGGTTTACGTCAACCAAGGAAAAATAAGCCTTAACCTCAGAATCGATTTCGTAAACCTTGCCTGCCACGCTATTAGCAGTAGAGAACCATGCGCTGCCTTGATAACTGTTGTATTTGAAAAGCAGCACGAAACCCAAGACCTCAAGCAACAAGAAGAGGAACCAATGGTAGTATTTGGTGATAAACGCTATGAGATTTCTCATATCAACGCATCAGGAACGAGAACCTGTCTACATTCTTCAGAGCTATGCCCGCACCCTTGGCAACACTGTGCAACGGGTCTTCGGCAATATGGAACGGAATATTTATCTTGTCCTGCAGACGCTTGTCAAGGCCACGGAGAAGAGCGCCGCCACCACTGAGATATATACCGTTCTTTACGATATCGGCATAAAGCTCAGGAGGCGTATTCTCAAGCGCAGAGAGTACGGCATTCTCTATCTTAGCCACGGTCTTGTCGAGACAGTGCGCAATTTCCTGATAACATACAGGCACTTCCATAGGCAGGGCTGTGATACGGTTTGGCCCGTGAACAACATAGTCCTCTGGAGCCTCATCGCCAAGGTCGGTAAGTGCGGAGCCGACATGAATCTTGATACGCTCTGCCATACGCTCGCTGACCTTTACATTGTGCTGGCGGCTCATATATTCCTGAATGTCGGCTGTAAGGTCGTCACCAGCCACACGGATAGAGTTGTTGCTGACGATACCGCCAAGAGAGATAACCGCAATCTCGGTGCTGCCGCCGCCGATATCGACTATCATGTTGCCCTCAGGAGCCTCTACATCGATACCAATACCGATAGCTGCCGCCATCGGCTCGAATATAAGGTATACATCGCGGCCGTCGGCATGCTCCGCGGAGTCGCGCACGGCACGCAGCTCAACCTCGGTACTGCCCGACGGCACACCGATAACCATACGCAATGAAGGAGAGAAAAGACGGCTGCCAGTGTGAACCATCTTTATCAGTCCGCGCATCATCTGCTCGCAAGCTGTAAAGTCTGCGATAACCCCGTCGCGCAAAGGTCTTATAGTACGAATATTGTCGTGTGTCTTCTCGTACATCATTTTAGCTTGCTTTCCTACAGCAATCATCTTGTCGGTACGGCGGTCAAGAGCCACAACAGAAGGCTCGTCAACAACTATCTTGTCATCGCTGATGATGATTGTGTTGGCTGTACCGAGATCCATCGCAATTTCCTGTATAAAAGAGAAAAATCCCATTGTCCTAAATATGTGTATATGTTGGAAATTTAAAGAATACGAAATATAAAAAAAATAAGAGGCCAAAACATTGAAAGACTGGAATGACCGCTATAAGCCAATGTCCTCAAGGGAAGATCATTCCAGCCGTCAGGCATTTTTTATGTCATTATTTTACGAACCAGCTGTGAATGGCAGTGTCGTAATGACTGCTCACTCCAAACGCGCGTGCCGCAAACATCTTGCGGTCCTCGATATCTGTCTCTGCGCCTTTCTTGTTCAGAATGTCGAGCAACACGCCATATTCAGCCTTGCTTGGCACAATGACAACATCCTTAAAGTTCTTTGCCCCCGCACGGATAAGCGAGATACCGCCAATGTCTATTTTCTCTATGATATCGGCATCGCTTGCGCCACTTGCCACAGTCTGCTCAAACGGATAGAGGTCTACGATTACAAGGTCGATACCGGGAATATCATATTGGGCCATTTGCGCCACGTCGCCCTCATTGTCACGGCGTGCGAGAATGCCTCCGAATACTTTCGGGTGCAAA
>CABSIA010000091.1 GCA_902477645.1 uncultured Prevotella sp.
ATACAAACCAAATTGCCCTGTTGAAAAGCCATTGGAACCTATATATCCTGAATTTGGAATCTTGACCATTCTAAAAGCATCCATTAATGGAGTTGTTTCACTCTCAGGTGAGTTATGGGCTAATTATAGGATGTCTGCCATCAAACTGAATTATACAAAACATGGTATGGAAAGGGCAATCAGTCGTGGATTTACTGAAAAAAGAATCAAAGAAATTATATATTATGGTAAAAAAACATTCAAAACGCTAAGGGCGGAAAAATGAATACAATATATACTTATAAAGACAACACCGTGATATTAAATCATAATGGAAATATAATAACCACATTTAGTAATTTGGAAGAATTTGGCAGTTTTCCAAAAGGATATTTTAAAGGATTTTAATTATGGAAATAGTTAACATATTAATTAATGATATTTTAAAGAAATGGAATCCATTAGAAGTGCCATCAGAAATAGCAGAAGATGAGTATTCCTCATACGTTACACTCATAATGAAACACACCCAAGATATAAATAGCATCTATTTATGTCTTAAAACGATATTGACTGATTATATGGATATGGAAATAATAGACTCTGTGATGGAGCTGTCATCCGTAAAATCTGTGGGAGGATATAATCACATCTCCTGATTTAAGGCGTTAAACAAACGGCTTCAGACACAAAAAAAATGCAAGCGGTCGCATTGGCCATCGCAAGCGGTTGCATTGGCCAATGAAACCGCTTGCTATGAGTGATGGGGCAAACAGCATTTTCCTGCATGTTCTCCCCAATTTTTTCCTGCATGTTCTCCCCAAATATTTTATTTTGAAATTTCCGGGGTTTTCCGTTTAAGTTTCTCTACCATAATCCGTGCGGCATTTTCTGGAGCGACAGTATTGCCGAGCCTTTCCTCTACAACCCGGTAGCCATCCAGCATTTTTTGCCTGCCGCCGCCATTGGGCAAAATGGCTGTGAGGTTTGTCGTGATGTCACTGAGGGTAAACTTATCGGCAAACAACTCGGGGACAATCTCGCTGTCGGCAATGAGGTTTACAAGGCTGATGTACCTCACCTTGAGAACATGGTTGAATGCCCAGCGCATCAGGCGCGGCAGAGGTGTCTTGTAGCATACGGCCTGCGGAACACCGAAAAGGGCTGTCTCAAGAGTTGCCGTGCCGCTCGTTACGAGGGCTGCGGTGGAATGCGAGAGAAGGGCGTAGGTGTCGTTGGTTACGAGTTTTACGTCGGAGCCGGCAATAAATTTACTGTAATATCCGATATCGATAGACGGGGCGCCAGCCAACACCATCTGATAACAGGGATATTGCGAGGCAGCACGGATCATCATAGGCAGATTGTCCTTAATTTCCTGCCTGCGGCTGCCTGCGAGCAACGCTATAACAGGACGGCTACTGTCAAGATTATTCCTTGTGGCAAATTCCTCAAACGACTCGCTATATTGGAGCTTAAATTTGCTGACCTCGTCGGCAGTAGGATTGCCGACATAATGAATCGGGTAGCCATGTTTTTGCTCAAAGAAAGGCACCTCGAAAGGCAGTATCGAGAACAGCTCGTCGACATCCCTGCGTATGGCTTTTATGCGCCACTCTTTCCATGCCCAGATTTTTGGCGAAATGTAATAGAATACAGGAATATCAGTGTTGGCATGCACGTATTTGGCTATATCGAGATTGAAGCCCGGATAGTCGACAAGTATCACCACATCTGGTTTCCACTCTACGATATCACGCTTGCAGAGCGCCATGTTGCGGAATATGGTGCGCAGATGGAGTAACACAGGCACAAAACCCATGAACGCCATCTCACGGTAGTGCTTCAGCATGCTTCCGCCGACAGCCTGCATAAGGTCACCGCCTATGAAGCGGAACTGCGCGTTATTGTCTGCTTTTTTCAGTGCCTGCATAAGATGTGAGGCATGCAAATCGCCACTTGCCTCGCCAACAATGATATAGTATCTCATACCGTAGTCAGAGTTTCCAGTTTTTTACCGTGTCTATCATCTCATAGGCGGTAACGTCTATGCGTGTTGGCGTAATGGCGACAAACCCGTTGTTTAGTGCCCACTGGTCGGTATCCTCAGCGCCAGGCTCGTCGTTGCGGTAGTTGCCCACCATCCAATAATAATCGTATCCGCGCGGATGGTGTTCTGTCACTACCTCGTTCACCCATTGTCCGAAAGTCATGCGGCAAACCTTAACGCCCAGGAATTCCTGACGCGCCGGGAAATTGACGTTAAGGCAAACGCCACGGGGCAAGCCTTTCTCCATTACACTGGCGACAATTTTCCTGACATACGGTGTCAATGGCTCAAAATCGGCGTCGTGGTTGTAGTAGCAGCTCGAGAATGCCACCGACGGTATATACTTCATGCACCCCTCTTTGGCTATGCCCATGGTGCCGCTGTAGTGGTTGTTTACGGTTGAGTTGTCGCCATGGTTTATTCCTCCGATAACCATATCGGGCATGCGTCCTTTCAAAACTCTGTCAACGGCAAGTTTCACACAATCCACGGGTGTGCCGTTGCAAGCCCACACGTCAACCTGCTCATCGCCCCATTTGTGCCAAAGCCTCAAAGGAAGCTCACCGGAAAATGCGCACGAATAGCCGCTGCGCGGACCGTCGGGAGCACAGACGAGCATGCGAAATCCGAGCGGACGCAGCATGTCTATGAGTTTGTTTATACCAGGAGCGGTGTAGCCGTCATCGTTTGAAATTAGTATTAAAGGTGTATCTGCATTCATCATCGTTTCTCTTAATTTGCATGCAAAAGTACGAAAAAAGGTTTAAATTACGTCTTTCTCACATAAAATATGTAACTTTGCAGACTAAAATATATAAAGACAGGTTGCGCTGTTAAGGAGAACACCACTGTCGGGACAGAATAAACACGAATGAAACATGGCAAAGATCATTGCATTGGCAAACCAAAAAGGCGGCGTGGGAAAGACCACCACTTCGATTAACCTCGCAGCATCGCTGGCAACTCTTGAGAAATCGGTGCTCGTTATTGACGCCGACCCGCAGGCAAACGCATCGTCGGGGCTTGGAGTAGATTTGGCAGAAGTAGACTGCTCTCTCTATGAGTGCATCATCGACCACGCAGACGTGAGGGATGCCATATATACCACCGACATAAACGGACTGGACATCATACCGAGCCACATAGACCTTGTTGGTGCCGAAATTGAGATGCTGAACATCGAAAACCGTGAGAAAGTCATAAAACAGGTGCTGGCTCCTATCCGTGACGACTACGACTATATACTAACCGACTGCTCGCCCTCGCTGGGTCTCATCAGCGTAAACGCACTGACTGCCGCCGACTCGGTTATAATCCCCGTACAATGCGAGTATTTTGCACTTGAGGGTATCAGCAAACTTCTTAACACCATAAAAATCATAAAGAGCAAGCTCAATCCGAAATTGGAGATAGAGGGCTTCTTGCTCACCATGTACGACAGCCGTCTGCGCCTTGCCAACCAGATATACGACGAGGTGAAAAGACATTTCCAGGAGCTGGTTTTCAAAACTGTCATACAGCGCAACGTTAAGCTCAGTGAGTGCCCGAGCCACGGTCTGCCCGTGATACTCTACGACGCCGACTCTACCGGCAGCAAAAACCACTTGGCACTGGCGAGAGAGATAATTAATAAGAATTAGGAATTTGAAATTACGAATTTTGAATTATTCCCGCTTCGCTGCGATTAGAAATTAATAATTCAAATTTAAATAATTCAAAATCGGCTTTGCCGACAACTCGTAACCCGTAACTCGTAATTCAAAATTTAAAATTAAGAAATGGCCGTACACAAGAAATATAACGCATTAGGACGCGGACTCGACGCTCTGATATCGACAGAGGGCGTACGCACACAAGGCAGCTCCACCATAAACGAGATTGCCATAGACCAGATAGAGGCTAACCCCAACCAGCCACGAAGAGAATTTGACGAGGAGGCTCTGCAGGAACTTGCCATAAGCATCCGTGAGATTGGCATAATTCAACCTATTACGCTCCGGCAGGTCGATGAGAACAGATTTCAGATTATTGCCGGCGAGCGCAGATGGAGAGCATCGCAGATTGCCGGACTGAAAGCCATACCGGCCTACATACGCACCATAAAGGACGAGAACATAATGGAAATGGCTCTCGTCGAAAACATACAGCGCGAAGACCTCAACGCCATAGAGATAGCACTGGCCTACGAGCATCTGCTCGAGAATACGGGAATGACCCAGGAGAAGGTATCAGAGCGTGTTGGCAAAAGCCGTGCCGCCATAACCAACTATCTGCGCCTGCTGAAACTTCCGGCACAGATACAGATGGCGTTGCAGAAACACGAAATCGACATGGGGCACGCCAGGGCCCTGCTCGCCATAGACAGTCCGTCGCTACAGATAAAACTTTTCAAGGAAATTCAGAAAAACGGATATTCCGTCAGAAAAGTAGAGGAGCTGGCACAGAAACTCAAGAACGGCGAAGACATAGAGAGCGGCAACAAAAAGATTGTCGCCAAGAACTCTTTGTCGGACGAGATGTCGGAGCTGAAGAACCGCCTGTCACAGGTTATGAACGCAAAAGTCCAGCTCACCTGCTCGCCAAAAGGAAAAGGCAAGATAAGCATTCCCTTTGCCAACGAGGACGAATTGGAGAAATTATTAAGAATATTCGACCAACTGAAAGGACAATAACACTGTGGGCAACAAATATTCCTACATAGTACGATTAATTGTGGTCGGGATAGCCCTGTTTGTCTCAGCCCACACTCCGATTGTGGCTCAGCACATAGAATATAGTGACTCAGCATGGACGGCAGACTCGCTCAGACTCCTGCAGGAAGACAGCGTGATAACGGCTGAGGCAGACTCCATAATAGAGGAATCGAAAAAGCCAAGAGACTGGGCAACATGGAAACCTGACGCAAAAAGGGCTATGTGGCTTGCGCTCGTAATTCCCGGAGCCGGACAGATATACAACCGCAAATACTGGAAACTGCCTATTATATACGGAGGGTTCGTAGGCTGCGCATACGCCATGAGATGGAACAACATGATGTACCGTGACTACTCGCAGGCGTATCTCGACATAATGGACGATGACCCTACGACTCAAAGCTACAACCAGTTTTTGCATCTCGGCAACCAGATAACCGACGAGAACAAAGACCGCTGGAAGGAGATTTTCAGAAAAAGAAAAGACAGATACCGCCGTTGGCGCGACATGAGCTTCTTCTGCATGCTCGGCGTTTACGCCCTGTCGGTGATAGACGCTTACGTCGACGCATCGCTGTCGGAATTCGACATAAGCCCTGACCTGAGCATGAGGGTATCACCGACGCTGTCAACAGAAAAAACAGGCCTCATTGGCAGCAGACACGCCTCGGTGGGAGTAAGCTGCAGCTTGAATTTCTAAATCACATCCTCTAAAAACACCTCTATCCTACACAACAAAACAAGAGAAAAATAATGAAAAAGACAACAATTATCACGGCTGCCATAATAATGCTTTCTCCAAACTACATGTCAGCCCAAAACAATGACAATGAGATAATTATAACAAACGACAACGGAACCGAAGAAGAGATTGACGTGCCCGAGGCCATGACCTACGAGCTTGACAGCCTCCTGAACCTTTATAATGCAAAGACATATCTGCAGCCCGACAACGACTGCAACATGTCGGACGTAAATCCCGTATACGATAAGGAAACATATAAGGAACGCCTGAACCGACTGCCGACAGTAATCGAAATGCCATACAATGAGGTTGTTCAGAAATTCATCGACCAATACAGCGGCAGACTAAGACGCTCTATAAGCTACATGCTCGGAGCGCAGAATTTCTACATGCCAATTTTCGAGCAGGCTCTTGAGACCTACGGACTGCCTCTGGAGCTGAGATACCTTCCTGTCATAGAGTCGGCCCTAAACCCGAAGGCCGTGTCAAGAGTTGGCGCAACAGGTCTTTGGCAGTTCATGCTGGCAACAGGAAAAGCA
The DNA here is from genome assembly GCA_902477645.1 of uncultured Prevotella sp. GTDB lineage: Bacteria > Bacteroidota > Bacteroidia > Bacteroidales > Bacteroidaceae > Prevotella. The sequence continues at coordinate 6,007 of CABSIA010000091.1, forward strand.
TACGGACTTGAGGTAAACTCGCTTGTGGACGAGCGTTGCGACATTGTAAAATCATCGTATGCGGCCGCCCACTACCTGAGCGACCTTTACAGAATTTTCGGCGACTGGAACCTTGTCATTGCAGCATACAACGCAGGACCGGACAATATAAACAAAGCCATACACAGGGCAAAGGGCGTTAAAGACTATTGGGAGATTTATCCGTATCTGCCAAAGGAGACAAGGGGGTATGTGCCGGCATTCATAGCTGCCAACTACATAATGAACTATTATTGTGAGCACAACATCTGCCCGATGACCACAAAACTGCCTGTAAAGACAGACACCATCATCGTAGACCGTGACGTGCATTTTGAGCAAGTGTCAAAAGTTCTGGGCATACCTACAGACCTGATTGCCTCTCTTAATCCGCAATATCGCCACAGTCTGGTAAACGGCAACAACAAACCGTCGTCACTGCGCTTGCCCGAGACAATGGTGGCCTCGTTCATCGACTGCCAGGACTCAATTTTCGCATATATTCCAGAAAACGGACTAAACAAGCGTCCTGAGGTTGCCGTAAACACAAGCGAGCCGGCATATTTAAAACCAAGCAGCAAACGCTCATCAAGAAGCAGAAGCAGAAGAACATCGTCAAGGGGCAAGAGCGTGACCATAAGGCAAGGCGACACCCTGAGCGAGATTGCGGCACGAAACCACACAACAGTTGCGAGGCTGAAGAAACTGAACGGAATTAAAGGCACCAGCATCAGAGCAGGAAAGAAAATCAGGGTGAAGTAATCCCATGAAACTTTGTAGGGCCGCTATGTATAGCGGCCGCAATCAAGCGTTGAGCACGAGGTATCGGGACTACCATTGCCTTTTGCGGCCGCTATACATAGCGGCCCTACAAGTTTCTAATAACCTAAAAACCAAATACAAGCCATGGACAATCAGGAGATTAACAACAAAGAGCGTGAAATAGCTGACGATAAGATGATAACAGAAGCTTTTGAGCGACTTCTGAAAACCTATGTCGACTCTCCACACAGGAAGAAGGTTGACATTATTACCAAGGCATTCAACTTTGCCCGGCAAGCCCACAAAGGCGTAAGGCGTCTGTCTGGCGAGCCATATATCATGCACCCCATTGCCGTTGCTCAGATAGCATGCGAGGAAATGGGACTTGGCTCAACGAGCATCTGTGCCGCGCTTCTGCACGATGTGGTCGAAGATACCGACTATACCGTAGAAGATATCAGGAATATATTCGGCGCAAAGATTGCCATGATAGTCGACGGACTGACAAAAATCAGCGGCGGAATCTTTGGCGACAAGGCATCGGCTCAGGCGGAGAACTTCAAAAAGCTGCTGCTCACCATGAGCGACGACATAAGGGTCATACTGATAAAAATTTGTGACCGCCTGCACAACATGCGCACCCTGCAGTCGCAGGCTCCAAACAAGCAATACAAGATAGCAGGCGAAACCCTCTACATCTATGCGCCTCTTGCCAACCGCTTGGGACTCAACAAGATAAAGACCGAGCTTGAAGACCTCAGCTTCAGCTATGAGCATCCCGACGAGTATGCTAACATAAGAAAAAAACTCTCAATGACCGAGGACGAGCGAAATAAGCTGTTCTCAGACTTCACCACTCCGATACGGGAGGCTCTGGATGCCACCGGCATAAAATACGAAATAAAGGCAAGAGTAAAAAGTCCCTACTCTATTTGGAACAAGATGCAGAACAAGCATGTTTCGTTCAACGAGATCTACGACATTCTTGCCGTCCGCATAATCTTCACTCCCAAGGAGCGCAAGAACGAAATAAATGAGTGCTTCAGCATTTATGTAGCTTTAAACCAAATCTACAAAAGCCATCCCGACAGACTCAGAGACTGGCTGAACCATCCGAAAGCAAACGGATACCAAGCTCTCCACGCCACATTGATGTCTAAGTCTGGCAGGTGGATAGAAGTACAAATCAGAAGCGACCGCATGAACGAAATTGCCGAGCAGGGATTTGCTGCACACTGGAAATACAAGGACGGAGAGCAGGGACATGAGGACGAGGGCGAGGGCGAGCTAAACGACTGGCTACGCACCATTAAGGAAATTCTTGACGACCCACAGCCCGACGCAATGGACTTTCTCGATGCAATAAAGCTAAATCTTTTCGCATCCGAGATATTCGTGTTCACTCCCAAAGGCGAGGTGAAGACAATGCCGTCGAACAGCACCGTTCTTGATTTCGCATTCCAGATACACACTTTCCTCGGCAGCCATTGCATCGGTGCCAAAGTAAACCACAAACTTGTCCCGTTGAGCCACAAGCTGAGCAGCGGCGACCAGGTAGAGGTGCTGACTTCTAAGTCGCAGCACGTTCAGCCGGCATGGATAAACTTTGCGTCGACAGCAAAGGCGAAAGCGAAGATACAGGCTATATTGCGGCGCGACAACCGCGAGACACAGAAGAAAGGGGAAGCGGCTCTTAAAGGGTGGCTTGCAAGCAACGAGATAGAGCTTACGACCTCTGTGGTAGACAAGCTTTGCAAATTCCACGACATATCAAAACCAGAAGAGCTTTTCCTGGCTTTAGGCGAACGCACAATATTGCTCAGCGAGAAAGATATTAACGAGCTAAACGGCAAAAAACAAAAGGGCGAGAACAACAGCGTATGGCGCAAGCTCGTGCCTTTCCTCGGCAAAGGCAAACAGAAGAAAGGCGATGAGGAAGAACAGAAAAAACTGGTTGTAGGCAAGGATTTTAACAAGAAGAAACCTTGCATTATATCAGAGAAATCTATCGGTATGTACATTATTCCGCAATGCTGCCATGCCATACCGGGCGATGACATCTTAGGATATATTGACAACAAGAACCAGGTTGAGATCCACAACCGCGCATGCCCTGTGGCAAACAGGCTGAAGTCGAGTTTCGGCAACAGAATTCTCGATGCGAAATGGGATATGCATAAAGTGCTTTTCTTCGACGCCACCATACAGATAAGAGGCATAGACCGCAAGGGAATGCTCCGTGACATTTCGGAGGTTATAACTGAAAAGCTCGATGTCAATATCCATCGTGTAACCATAGATGCCGATGAGGGAATATACGACGGAAAGATAGAAATACGTGTTCACGACCGCTCTGAGGTGTCAGAAATTATCGACGCCTTGAAACAGATTGAGGACATGCAGGAAGTAAAACAGATAATGTAATGAACAGCCGCTACATGTAACGGCCCTACAATCATAACAACCTAAAAACTATGCGACTACTGACAACAATTATTGTGGCGCTTACCGCCATGACTACCTTTGGAGCCAACAAATACGACAATCCTGATACCTTATTCGTATCACGTGACGGCACGGCAGAGTTCCGCAACATAGCCGACGCCATTGAGGTATGCCGGGCATTTATGGAATACCACAAGGTGATATTTGTGAAAAAAGGCACCTATAAAGAGAAACTCGTAATTCCGTCATGGCTTGACAACATTGAGATTTGCGGGGAGGACCGTGACAAAACCATCATAACATACGACGACCATGCCAACATAAAACTGCCGGGAACAGAAAAGGGCATGGGGACTTTCAGAACTTATACACTGAAAATAGAGGGCAACGGCATTACTCTGAAAAACATAACCATAGAAAACAACGCCGCACGTCTTGGCCAGGCCGTCACACTGCACACGGAGGGCGACAGATTAGTATTCAAGAACTGCCGTTTTCTTGGCAACCAAGACACCATATACACTGGCAAAGCGTCTTCCAGACTATATTTCAACGGATGCTACATTGAGGGTACGACCGACTTTATATTCGGTCCGTCGACAGCATGGTTTGAGAATTGCGAGATATTCTCAAAGGCAAACAGCTACATCACAGCGGCATCTACTCCTGCAGGCCAGAAATACGGATATATTTTCACCCACTGCAAACTGACTGCAATGCCGGAGGTCACTAAAGTCTACCTTGGCAGACCTTGGCGCCCTTATGCGCATACCTTGTTCATGAATTGCGAGTTAGGCAAACATATACGTGGCGAGGGATGGGAAAACTGGCGAAAGCCTGACAACGAGAAAACAGCCCGATATGAGGAATATGGCAACACAGGCGAGGGAGCCTCATTATCAAAGCGTGTGGCGTGGAGCCGTGTGCTTTCTAAAAAAGAGGCTCAGGCAATAACAATAGAAAAAGTGTTTGACAGGAAAGACTCGTGGAGACCTTTTTAGAGTTTAAAGATTAAACTTTTACGCCTTACACCAGCGTATCTATATGTTTCTTCAGTTCTTTCAGCTCGTCTCTTACCGATATGAGCGTGGCAAGTATGTCGGCACTTTTGTCGGCTCCCTCTTTGTTTGCCTGCAGCATTTTTCTTGCCGCCGCTATTTTAAATCCTCTCACCTTCACGAGGTTGTAGATAACCTTGAGCTGATCTATGTCCTTCTCCGTGTACTGCCTGACACCTGTTCCCCTGACCGTACGCGGCTTCAGCTGCGGAAATTCCGACTCCCAGAACCGCAGTGTACTCTCTGCCACTCCGAGCTGCCCGGCGACTTCTTTTATCGAGAAGTATATTTTAAGATTTTTGTCTGTATTAAGTGCCATAACTGCGCTATTATGTTTATTTTGCGGCAAAGATAGCAAATAAATTGCAAATCTCAATCTCCAATTATCATTTTATTCGTACCTTTGCAAAGATTTTGCCCCCTGCCCCCTGGCGAGGGGTGTGCCTCTGCCAAAAAACAATCCAGACACCCCCATCGGGGAGGGCTGGGGACATCAATGAAACAATAACAAAATAAGATAATCAAAATGATGACAGCAAATGAAGTCCGCGAATCGTACAAGAGATTTTTCGAGACGAGAGGACACAAGATTGTACCATCGGCACCTATGGTCATCAAGGACGACCCTACCCTGATGTTTACCAACGCCGGCATGAACCAGTGGAAAGACATTATTCTCGGCACGAAGGATCCAGGTGCCGACGTGCGCCGTGTAGACTCACAGAAGTGTCTGCGCGTGAGCGGAAAACACAACGACCTCGAGGAGGTTGGCCACGACACATACCACCACACAATGTTCGAGATGCTCGGCAACTGGAGTTTTGGCGACTACTTTAAGGAGGGCGCCATCGACATGGCCTGGGAATATCTCGTTGACGTTCTGCACCTCAATCCAGAGGACCTCTACGTAACAGTCTTCGAGGGAAGCAAGGATGACGGACTTGAGCGTGACGACGAGGCTGCCGGATATTGGGCCAAGCACATGCCTGCCGACCACATCATAAACGGCAACAAGCACGACAACTTCTGGGAAATGGGCGACACAGGTCCATGCGGCCCATGCTCAGAGATACATGTTGACTCACGTACAGCAGAAGAGAAAGCACAGATGCCGGGACGTGAGCTTGTCAACAAAGACAATCCACAGGTCATTGAGATTTGGAACATCGTGTTCATGCAGTACAACCGCAAGGCCGACGGCTCGCTTGAGCGTCTGCCAATGCACGTCATCGATACCGGCATGGGCTTCGAGCGCCTTGTCCGCATGCTGCAGGGCAAGCACTCAAACTACGACACCGACATATTCCAGCCCATCATCAAGGAGATAGAGCGCCTGTCGGGACTTAAATATGGCGAGAAAGAGGAAACCGACGTTGCAATGCGAGTTGTTGCCGACCACCTCCGCGCCGTGGCATTCTCAATTGCCGACGGCCAGCTTCCGGGCAATGCCAAAGCCGGCTACGTTATCCGCCGCATCCTTCGCCGCGCCGTGCGCTACGCTTATACATTCCTCGGACAGAAAGAGTCGTTCATCTACAAGCTCATGCCTACTCTCATCAACGAGATGGGCGCCGCATATCCAGAGCTGCCGGCACAGCGCGAGCTTATAGGCAGAGTGATAAAGGAGGAGGAGGACTCGTTCCTGCGCACTCTCGAAAAGGGTATCAACATGCTCACCGCAGCCATGGATACCCTGAGGGCAGAAGGAAAGAAGGAACTCGACGGAGTTCAGGCATTCCGCCTTTTCGACACCTACGGATTCCCGCTCGACCTCACAGAACTTATCTGCCGTGAGAACGGATTTTCCGTTGACGAGAAGCAGTTTGCCGAGGAGATGCAGAAGCAGAAAGAC